>CAWUJC010000399.1:0-3642 GCA_963922355.1 uncultured bacterium
CGAAGCGGTGCCCTTGGTAGGTCTTGGACTGCGGCTGAGCCTGGGCCTCGCCCGGCAGAAGCTGGGCGCCCAAGAGGCAGAGGGCTGCCAGAGGCAGGAAACGGAAGAAGCGGGCAATCATGAGATAATCACTTCCTACTGGACCCATTTGCCGCCTTTGGAAGACGGGACCGGGATGCCGCCGGCGGAGTAATCGGTCTTGCCGATCGCGCCGATCATCGGGAAGCCGAAGCGGTTGCGCCAGGCGCGGCTGTAGCTTTCGCCGCTGTGGCAGCCGAAGCTCTGGGCAAAGGCGTTGGGGTGGAAGGCGGCCCGCTCAATGGAGGAGAGCTGGTTTTGGTGGAGGTAGGCCACGGAGCCGCCGTCCACGTCGCTGCTGTAGTCGAACATGAAGCAGGCTTTATTGGAGTGGCCATAGAACTCAAAGCCGACAATTTTGTTTTCGGCGCGATTGTTGCCCCGGTTCAGGTAGTTGACGAGCTGCGGCGTGCGGTCAAACCACATCAACTTCACGTTGAAGGGTGTCTGCGCGTTGATCGCGCTGGCCATCGACTTGATCATTTTGATGTAGTTCTTGCCGTCTTCGTCCCCGCGCTCGATGTACGCCGGACGGTAGACCAGCCAGGTGACTTCGTCTTCCGGGCCGAGTTTGGACTTCAGCTTGCCGATGCGTTGGACAGCGGTGTCGATGAAGTTGGCCCAGTAGCGATCATGCGGCTTGGCCTTCCGTTCTTCGTAGTAGCGGCGGGCGGGGCCACCACTGAGAATGATGTAGCTGTCACCAGCTTCGGAGGTGTTGGGCGTCCAAGCACCAAGGGTGGCCAGGGCGGCCAAAATCAGGAGGAGAGGGCGTTTCATAGGGAGGTGTCCTGCAACGGGGTTGCGAGCCGAGGCGTTTCTGCCAGCAAAGAGTGTAGTTTGTAAACTGAGTCCGTCAAATGCGCAACGTTTTGCTGTCTGGCTTCAAGGGACGGGGAAAGCCCTCTTTTTCCTTGCTCCGAGGGCAAATCGTGGCCACGTTGGCAGTATGGCTGAGCCCTTGACCATCGAAAGCACCGAAGCCCCTCGCTACAAGTACGCGATTTTGTCTCATATCTACGACGAAGTGCCACAGTTTGACGTCGACACGGCGCCGGAGGAGCAGATTTCCACCGAGGTGCTCAGCGATAGCATCCACCTGGATTTGGAGACCCGATTTGTCCTCGCAACGGGGATTATCCTGGCGGCCATCCCAGTTGTCCTCATCGGCCTAGTGGTTTGGGTCAATGTGATCAATAACTGGAACTTCCTCAACTGGTTGGAGTAAGGCCGCCGCCGTGCTTGGCCTAGACGTCACGACGCGCTTATGATTTTAGCTGGCGACATTGGCGGGACGAAAGTCGAACTGGCCATTTTTGACGGCCATCCCAGTGAGGTAAAGCCGCTCGTTTCCAAGCGCTTCCCCAGCCGCGACCACAAGGGGCTGGAGGAAATCGTCGACAAATTCCAGAAGGAACATCCCACCTGCGCGATTGAGCGCGCCAGCTTTGGTATTGCTGGCCCGGTGAAAGACGGGGTGTGCGAGACGACCAACCTGCCTTGGCTGGTCACGGAAAAGAAGCTCTCCAAGACCTTGGGCGGTATTCCCGCCCGACTGGTCAACGACCTGGAAGCCAACGCCTGGGGCATTAGCGTGCTCAAAGACGATGAGATTGAGGAAATCCATCCGGGGGAGGCTCAAGACGGCAATCGCGCCTTGATCAGCGCCGGAACCGGCCTCGGCATTGCCGGTATTTTTTGGAACGGCAAGGAGCACCTGCCGTTTGCGAGTGAGGGTGGGCACGCCAGCTTCGCCGCCCAGACGAACCTCGACATCGAGCTCTACCATCACTTGAACGACAAGGACAAGGGGACGGTGAGTTGGGAGCGTGTCCTCTGCGGCAAGGCGCTGGTTGACATCTACCACTTCCTTGTTCTTCGCGCAGGCAAGGAGTCGCCCCGTTGGCTGGAGCAGGAGATGATGGAAGGCGATGCGGCCGCCGCGGTTTCGAAAGCTGGCCAGGCGAACAAGGACGACCAATGTGTCGAGGCGCTGGAGATGTTTACCCGCTACTACGGCGCCCAGGCGGGCAATACGGCGCTCAACTTCCTGGCGCTGGGCGGGCTTTACATCGGCGGTGGAATCGCGCCCAAGATGCTGGACCAACTGCGCGATCGCATTTTCCTGGATAATTACCTGAACAAGGGGCGTCTGCGCCCGACGGTGGAATCCATTCCCGTGCGGGTCATCTTGAATTCCAAGACGGCGTTGCTCGGCGCGGCGGTGCACGCCTGTCGCGATGATCGTTAGAAGGCTTTCGCAATGATGGAGATCTCTTTGCCACTGCCCGCGCTGGTCATTTTCGTGGCCTGCCACCTGCTGCCCGTCGGCGTCACTGAAATGGAGACGACGATGCAAGGCCACACGATCAACTGGACGCGCAACGAGGCGGGCGCCTGGAAGCCCAACCTGCCAAATCCGCTCGGCGACGTGACCTACGAGGTGGAGGGCCAGCGGGTCAAGGTGGTACCGGAAGACAAGCCCTACTACAGCGTGCACGTTAACGAGTACCTCGACGTACCCGCAAAGACGTCGCCTGACTACTGGAGTAAACTCAAGACCTTGAAGCTGAAGCACGAAGCCTTTGGCTCCGACGTCACCGTCAAGCACGAGAAGAACAAGGTCTCCTTCTCGCAGACCAAGGGGCAGCTCAAGGCCAACCCCGTGGTCATTTCCTGGCAGGAACCAGCCAAGAGCGACGACGCGCCCAAGGACGAAGCCTCGGCCAAAGCCGAGAAGTAGGCCCGGCCTTACTTGGCGCGTTTGATCCCGTAGTAGCGCAGCGGGGTGCCAACGATGTCGCGCTCCGGCGGACGGGCGACTTTCTCGTCTTTGTGGTCGTAGGGCAGGGTATTAAGGACGTAGCGCAGGGCGTTGATGCGCGCGCGCTTCTTGTCGTCGCTCTTCACGCAGATCCAGGGAGCGTAGTCCTTATCCGTGCGGGCGAGCATGACTTCGCGCGCTTCGGTGTATTCCTTCCACTTGGTCTGGCTGGCTTTATCCATCGGGCTCAATTTCCACTGCTTGAGGGGATCTTTCTCGCGGGACTGGAAGCGCTTCTTCTGCTCTTCCTGCGAGACGCTGAACCAAAACTTAATGATGGTGGTGCCGGAGTTGGCCAGCATCAGTTCAAACTGTGGCGCGGCGCGCATAAACTCGTCATATTGCTCGTTGGTGCAGAAACCCATCACGCGTTCAACGCCGGCGCGGTTGTACCAACTGCGGTCGAAGAGGCGGACTTCGCCGGAGGAGGGGAGGTGGGCGACGTAGCGTTGGAAGTACCACTGGCCCGACTCGTAGCGCGTTGGTTTGTTCAGGGCGACCACGCTGGCCGAGCGAGGATTCAAGTGCTCCATGAAGCGCTTGATCGTGCCGCCCTTGCCCGCAGCGTCGCGGCCTTCGAAGATGATGACCAACTTCTGGCCGGAATCCGTCACCCAGCGCTGCATTTTTAACAGTTCTACCTGGAGTTCTGCTTTGAGCGCTTCGTACTCTTTGCGCTTCATTTTCGGTGTGCTGTGGTGCTTGTCTTTATCGCCCATAATAGGTTGAACATGGCGCAC
>CAWUJC010000400.1:0-3630 GCA_963922355.1 uncultured bacterium
GAAGGGGAATCTTTACCCCTGGGGGAACACGTTCAACGCCAGCTACGTCAACTCAGGCCAGGATTACACGCGCAAGGAAGGCCCACAGCGCGGCGCGATTGACGGCTTCAACGCGTGGAGTCCGGTAAACGCCTTACGCAATGACCGCAGCCCTTTTGGCGTCATTGCCATGGGTGGTAACGTCAGTGAGTGGACCAACGACATTGTCCCGAATTCGAAAAGCAGCAGCTTGCCCGCAGCGGTGGTGCGGGGCGGCAACTTTACCGATACGAGCGAGAAAGACTTTCAGACCACGCGGCGCATTACCAACATCCTCCCGGAAGACGAACGCTTCTTCATCGGCATTCGCTTGGTCAGCGATACGCCTCCGAATTCAGAGTAAGTCTCCGTGCCTCTTGCCATTTAACCGGTCGGCTTTAGCGTAGCTTCATGCCAGCGATCACCGGGATGAAGGAGGGGGGCTATTACAACCAGCATTCCTCGCTGCAGTGCCAGGCAATGCTCTCCACGCTGCCTTGGTTGGAGGAAGCGATCCCGCAACTTCCGTCCGCCCCAAATGGGGGAGCCCTCGGCTGGATCGACATTGGTTGTTCCCAGGGAGGCAATACGTTGATCTTGTTGGAGGCGCTACTACCGACGCTGCGCGAAAACGTTGGTGGTCCCATCTGGCTCAACTTCAGCGATCTACCGAGTAACGATTACAACGCGCTCTTCGCCAATCTCTTTGCCGGAAAGGCGGCTTCCCTCGTTGAGCAGCGGATTTACCCCTCCGCTATTGCGGGCAATGCCTACGAGCGGCTGGTGCCCGCGGGCTCCATGCAACTGGTTACCACTTTTAACGCGCTCCAGTACCAGAACCATCCACCGGGCACGAAGCTCTCCAATCACTTTATCCCGATTCACGAGGTGCCCTCGCGCCACGCCGATCCCATCCCAGAGGGAGAACTGGAGCCTTATCGTCAGCAAGCTTACCGAGATATGACCGACTTTTATCGTTCCCGGGCCAAGGAACTCCAACGGGGAGGGAAGCTACTTGTCCAGGTGTGTGGCAGCGATGACCAGGGCGACTCGTTCGGGAACCACTTTGATGCCTCCAACGACGCGATTCTATCGTTGATCGAAGAAGGTGTTTTGCCGAAGTCCTACCATGAGAACCTCAACGTCGGCGCCTACACCCGGACGCCGGACGAGTTGGTCGCCCCGATTTACGAAGAAGACGATCTATCCGCCGCCTACAAGGTGGAACAGGTCGGAGCTTTCCACACGAGTAATCCGCTTTACGAAAAGTGGCAGCAAGATGGTGACACCGCCGCCTATGCGCGGGACTAAACCTCCTTCCACCGTGCATTCTGTGAGCCTCTGCTGGCTGGCGGCATGTCCAAAGAGTTGCAGGAGCAGGGGATGCTCGATCGCATCTTTGAGCGCTACGAAAAATTGATCCGCTCCAATCTGGAGCGCTACCGAATCGATTACGTGGCGACGGCCGCTTTACTCACTCGGCTTTGATCGCGGCGCCTTTTTTTTTTGGCAAGTAGCTTCTAGCGCGACATCCACCGAATCCAGGATGGCAATTCTGGCGATTTCGAGGGAGGATGCCTGCTTTGTTTATGAAGTACGCTGATCGCTCTCGCTTGCTGCCGCCCGGCATGCTCCTCCCGTTTTGCCTCGTCACCTCACTCTTTGCTCTTTGGGGCTTCGCCAACGATATCACCAACCCGCTCGTCAAAGCCTTCCAGCAGATCTTTCTGATCAGTAATGCCGAAAGCAGCTTGGTTCAGACCGCTTTTTACGGAGGCTATGGGACGATGGCGCTACCCGCGGCGATCTTCATCCGTAAGTTCAGTTATAAGGCTGGGATCATTGTCGGTTTGGCGCTTTACGCGATAGGGGCCTTTCTCTTCATTCCGGCGAGCCTGGCGATGCAATTTTGGCTCTTCCTCCTCTCGCTCTACATCCTGACTTTCGGGTTGGCTTTCTTGGAGACCACAGCCAACCCCTACATCCTTTCGATGGGGCCGGAGGAAACTGCCACGCGTCGGCTGAATTTGGCCCAGGCCTTTAATCCCCTCGGTTCTTTGATCGGCATGGTGGTGGCCAGTCAGTTGATCCTCGCCCAACTCGGCGTCAGCGAATTTCGCGCCAAACAAATGGAGGCCCATCCCGAGTACGCCACCATGGCGCCAGGGGAGGTGGACGCCAAGATGGACGCTGCACTCCGCGACTACGCGGCCACTCAGCCGGAGGCCCATCAGGCTATGCAGGCCGATGATCTGGAAATTGTCCGCGCCCCCTACGTGGTGATTGGCATGGTGGTGATCGCCGTTCTTCTGGTCTTTCTCTTCACCAAGATACCTTCCACGAGCGACGGAAATCGGGACCTGAATTTTTGGGGCACGATGGGGCGGCTTTTCCGCAACCAGCGCTATCTGGAAGGGGTGGTAGCGCAAGGCTTCTACGTCGGCGCGCAAATCATGTGCTGGACCTTCATCATTCAATACGGAATGACCGAGCTGGGGCTGACGGCCTCCCAGGCCCAAAACTACAACATCGTCGCGATGGTCATTTTTGCCAGTAGCCGCTTCATCTGCACCTTCCTCCTCGGCTACTTCAGTCCAGGGAAGCTCCTGATGAGTCTGGCGCTGGCCGCCATTCTTTGCACCGTGGGCGTGATATTCCTCCCTGGTTACAACGGGCTCTACTGTCTGGTGGCGATCTCGGCCTGCATGTCGCTGATGTTTCCGACCATTTACGGCATTGCGCTGGATGGCTTGGGTGATGACGCCAAGCTCGCTTCCGCTGGCCTGATCTTCGCCATTGTTGGTGGCGCACTGATGCCGCCGCTTCAAGGGCACATCATTGACTGGGGTGTTCAAGACCTTGGCTTCGCCCTCCTCAGCGGTGTACGGGCTTCCTTCGTTCTCCCGATGATCTGCTTCCTGGTCATCGCCATCTACGGCTTCCGCACTTTTCGCATTCACCACGTCAAGGCCGAGGAAATCACGACGTGAGGCAGCTACTCTGCATTCTTCTTCTAGTCCTTGCTCTTTTTCCGCAACTATCTGCGGATCAATTAGATCAGGAGTCACCACCTCCCCAAGACGCCTCCAACCCAGCGAACCCTACAGATAAATCGGATTATCTCTCCCTCTACATTCGTAGTTCCTCGGTTCGAAATTTATCCGAGAAGACTCCTCCTACGTATGTTTTTTCTTACCTTCCTAGTTTTAGCGGGCCACTCATTCTTACTCTACAAATTGAACCTGGAGGTAAAGGCGTACTGAAACTGCATTGGATTAAATTGCCAAAACCTCATCAGGCTCCGAATGGATTTGATAAACTTCGGGTAAGCGAAGAGGTGTTATTGTCATCGGCTCAAGTTGGTTATTTCCTCGGATTGCTCCATAAAATGAAGTTTTGGAATTCACCGTCCCGAGATCCTGATGGCGGAGGGCTCGACGGTTCGCGTTGGATTTATCAGGCCAGCCTGAAGGGGAAGTATCATTACACTGAAAGGTGGTCGCCGACGGATGAATGGTCGACAGAGGATTTCCATTACCGTGCGCCGGCCATGTACCTGCTCAAACAGTTTGGGCTTGAGCAAGTGGATTTGAAATAAGAGGTCATCCAGGC
>CAWUJC010000401.1:0-3621 GCA_963922355.1 uncultured bacterium
GAGCCTGCCCACACCAATCAAACCGCCAACCGCTTCCGCTTTCAGCGAGCCTGGGACAACGCCGGACCGGTCCGCGACCTGGTGCGGGCCGTGCTGCCGGAATCCCTCCGCACGCAGCTCCGTGAATCGATGACGGAAAAGGAAAAACTCCCGGACACCACGCGCCAACGCATCCTCGATTTCTGCCGCGAGGACATCGAACAAACCGCTCAACTCAGCGGCCTTGATCTGAGTGCCTGGAAGTAAGCTTAAGCCGTCAAGATCAGGACGAGAAAGCGCACCAGCGCGATCAACAGAACCACAAAGGAAAGTAGGCTCAGCAGCAACACGCCGGCCCACTTGAGGAGATTCCCCCACCCTTCGGAAAAAGGGTTGAATAAAATCGGAGACACCTTCGACATTCCCCAAGCCAAGAGCGCCGACACGGCAGCAAAAATGAGCAGCCCCAAAACCGCAGTCACTTAACCTCCGCGTGGATCAACTAAAGCCAACCTCATGTAGTGGGCGCAGCAACATGCCGCCTAGTCGAACGTGAGGCCTGTCTGCTTGGCGATGTCGCGGAGGTCTTCGACCACCGGCATGACCAGCGGAACGCCTTCCTTCTCGCGAATGGCGTGGAACTCGCGCTCGGGATCGCCCGGGATGAGCGGGCCGTCCGTGCCCGGTGCGGGCTTGGTCGCGCGGAAGACCTTGATGTACTCGTCGATCTGCGAGCGAAACTCGTCCGGATCAAGAAAAGCATCAATCCGCATCGCGCCAAAGAAGTGGCCGATGCCTTTGCCGACGCTGCGTTCCGGCACGTACTGGCGCAACGCAAACGGCGGAGCAAACGGCCCCCAGTTGGCGCCGCTCAGCACGCAGCACAGGATGTCCACCATCATGGAAAGGCCATAGCCCTTGTGGCCGCCGTGATCGCGATCCGAGCCAAGCGGAAGGAGCGCGCCGCCGTCTTCCATGTCCTTCGGGTTGGTCGACTGATGACCTTCCTTGTCGATCGCCCAACCGGTAGGAATCGGCTCCTGCTTGCGAATACCGATCTGCACTTTGCCGTAGGCGGCAGCACTGGTCGCCATATCCAGGACGATGGGCGGGTTATCGCCGGCCGGGACGGCAATGGAAATCGGGTTGGTGCCGAGCATGCGTTCCGCCCCCCAAAGCGGCGCGACCAGCTTGGTCGAGTTGGTCATGCTCCAGCCGATCATGCCGCGGTCGGCCGCCTTCATGGAGTAATAACCGGCAATGCCGTAGTGATTGGTGTGGCAAACGCTGACCCAGCCGGAGCCGGCGTCGTCCGCCTTGTCGATGGCGATTTGGTTCGCCTTCGGGCCCACGACCAAGCCAAGGCCGTTGTCGCCGTCCACCGTCGCGGTACTGGCGGATTCACGGATCACCTTCACCTGCGGCTTGGGATTGATCCGCCCCAACGTGAGCATATCGAAATACGTGTGCAGCCGCGCCACGCCGTGGGAATCAATCCCACGCAGATCGCTTGCGCTCAGCACTTCCGCCGCAGTGGTCGCGTCCTCCTCCGGCACGCCAAAGTGCATGAAGGTCTTAACGCTGAAGTCACGGAGAAACTCCGCCGGATAGGTGATGGTGGGGACGTCACTCATAGAGTTTTGCTTAGTAGGCGTGATGCCTTGTTTAGAACCGCTCGGCCAGCTTGTCGGTGATCAGCGAGCCAATGTTGAGCGAAGCCGTGGCAGCCGGGGACGGAGCGTTGCAGACGTTGACCACACGGCCGCTGTCCTCAATGAGGAAGTCATCGACCATCGCCCCGTCGTGACCAACCGCTTGGGCGCGGATGCCTGCCGGAGCGGCCTTCAACTTATCCGCGGTGATACCCGGGATGAGTCGCTGGAGCGCCTTCACGAAAGCGGCCTTACTGACCGAGCGCCACATCTCGCCCGCGCCAATCTTCCAGAACTTGCCCGCCAGCTTCTGGAAGCCGGGGTAAGTCAGAGACTCGACGAGGTCATCGAGATTGAGGTCGAGCTTGCCGTAGGCTTCGCGACCGAAGGCGAGCACGGCATTCGGTCCGCACTCGACCGAACCATCGATCATGCGGGTGAAGTGCACGCCGAGGAACGGGAACTTGGGGTCCGGCACCGGATAGATTAGATTCTTACAGAGACCGTAAGCGTCGGGGGTCAGTTCGTAGTACTCGCCCTTAAAGGGAACGATCTTGCAGCCTGGGTCCACGCCGCTAGCCTGGGCCATGCGGTCGGAGTGCAGGCCGGCACAGTTCACCACGTACTTGGCGAGATACTCCGCGTCCTGGGTGTCGCACATCACCTTACCATAGTCGCGGCGGATGGCCTCGACGCGTTGGTTGTAGTGAACGGCACAGCCATCGTGAGCCGCCACTTTCTCAGCGAGGCGTTTGCAGACTTCTTTGTAGTCGACGATGCCGGTTTCCTTGACGTGGATGCCGGCCACGCCCGCGCAATGCGGCTCGAGTTCATGCAAGCGGTCGGCATCAATCTTCTCGCAGATGATGCCGTTGGCCTGGCCACGCTGATAGATATTCTCCAACGCTTCCAACTCGTTCTCATCCACTGCAACGATGACCTTGCCGCAGACATCGTAGGGGATGCCCTCGTCTGCGCAGAACTTCTCCATTGCCTTCTTGCCTTCGCGACAGTTGATGGCTTTGAGCGAGCCCGGCTTGTAGTAGATGCCGGAGTGGAGCACGCCTGAGTTGTGCCCGGTCTGGTGATGGGCCGGGGTGGCCTCCTTCTCCAGTACCGCCACTTTGAGCTGCGGATACTTTTGGATGAGTTGGTAAGCCGTCGAGAGACCGACAATGCCACCACCAATAACCAGGACGTCGTAATTCTTCATGGATGTTCTAATGAGTTGAGAGCGGTTACCATCTACCGCAAAAACGCTTCGTGCAAGCCTCCATCCACGGTGATGACCTGGCCCGTGGTCTTGCTCAGGCGTTCGCCCAGGAGCAGGAAGATGGCCTCGGCCTGATCCGCCGGGGTGATGGGGGATTTCGTCAACGTACGATCGGCGTAGAACTGGGCGAGCTTACCGCGCAAGTCTTCGTCCTCCTCGTTTTCCTCAAACGGGATATCGTACTTGGTCAAGGAAGCGATGACGCGGTCGCGCGGGAACATAGCGCTCCCCTTCACCACCGTGGCCGGGGCAACACCGTTGACGCGGACCAGCGGCGAAAGCTCGATAGCCAACTCGCGGACCAGGTGGTTGGCGGCGGCCTTACTCGTGTCGTAGGCCACGCTGCCCTTCTTGGCGACCACGGCGTTGGCGCTGGTGGTGATGACCAAGCTGCTGCCCATCAAGCCCTGCTCTTTCCACACCTTGGCGGTTTCATCGCCCACGAGGTAAGCGCCGGTGACGTTGATGCCGAAGGTCAGGCCCCACTTTTCGTCGGGGATGTGGCCGGTGCGATCCGGCGGGACAAAGATTCCAGCAGTCACGGCGACGCTGTCGATGCCGCCGTAGGCGAGCATGGTCTTATCCAAGGCGGCCTTAATGCTCTCGCGGCTGGTGACGTTGGCGTCGGCGCCAATCGCGGCACCGCAGCCGGAAATTCCGCTGCCCGCCACGCCAATCCCAGCACCGTACTTGGCAACGATTTCTTCAGCGGTGGCT
>CAWUJC010000402.1:0-3618 GCA_963922355.1 uncultured bacterium
CGAGAAGAGCGCTCGCAAAGCGCGAACCGTAAGCTCGCCCTCGCCCGCTTGCACCGTCTGCTGGAGGAACAAACGGAATCGGCTCATGCTTCGGAACGCGAAGCCCGCCGCCTGACCCACTATCGGCTGGTGCGCGGAAACCCCGTCCGCACGATCAAGCAATCCCTCTTCTAGCTTTGCGGGTCTTCTGGGCCGGAGGAGCCCCGGCTAAGACTTGGCAATGCGCCAGGGTATCGATCTCGCTGATCGGTTTATCGGTGCGGATCCGCTTGATCCGTGGAAAGCGCAGAGCGTAACCACTCTGATGGCGGGTGCTCGGTTGAATGGAATCAAAGGCGACCTCAAGCAGGACTTCCGGCTCGACCAGTCGCACGCGCCCTTTTTCTTCCACGGTGTGCTCAAGGAAGTACTCGGTGTAGTGGGCGATTTCCTTGTCGGTTAACCCGGAGTAGGCTTTCCCGATCGTGCGCAACTCGCCCGTCCGCTCGTCGCGAATGGCAAAGGTGTAATCACTGAGGACGTCACGACGCTTGCCGTGCCCCCACTCCACGCCCACGACCACGACATCCAACGTGGCAAACTCCTTCTTGAGCTTCAGCCACTGGTGCCCGCGCCGCCCCGGGGCATAAAGACTCGCGGGCTCTTTGGCCATCAAACCTTCGTTGCCCCGCTTCCGTGCGACCAAAAAGGCGGCGTCAATTTCGGAGGCGCTCTGCACCTGCTGCACCGGAGCCACGAGCAGATGCCCTTGTAGCTCCAGTTTCTCCAACTCAGTTCGACGCTCAACCAGCGGTGTTCTGAGCAAGTCCGTCCCGTCCGCCCAAAGCAGGTCATACAGCATGAGCGAAACCGGAATCTCCTCGCCCAAAAACAGATCGCCCACGGCACCAATCTTGCGGCCCAGACGTTTCTGCAGTTCGGCGAAAGGTAGCGCCTTTCCTTCCGAAAAGGCGAGCAGCTCGCCATCGCCGATGAAGTCATGCGGCACCTGCTCAATCTCGCGCACCACATCCGGAAATTGTTCAGTGATCGGTTTCAAATCACGAGAGTACAAGGCGACGCTGCTCCCCCGCTTGTGCACCTGGCACCGAATCCCGTCGTATTTTTCCTCCAGCCAAATCTCGCCGCCCTCCGGGGCGAGGCGTTTAACGATGCCCTCGGCGTCCGGCTCTGGACTGGCGAGCATGAACTGGACGGGCCGAAAGACGCGCAGGCTTAAGTCCTTCAGCTTCTCGACCGCCGCCGCCCGGGCGACTTCGGCCAAATCACCGGTCAGCATGTTGGCCGCCCGAATCTCACGCGTACCCACGCCATAGTTGGCAGCCAACGCTTCTTCGACCAGTCCCTCCTTCAATCCAATCCGCAAATCACCCGTGATGATTTTGACCAGATACTTCGCCTCCACTGGTCGCAGCACAACCAAGCGTTCCTCTAAATGGGTGGCTTTGCGTTGGGGGCCACGCAGAACGGCTAGTTTCTCAAGCCAGGCGGGCACCTCCGCCAACGGCCAAGGTTCATCCGGCGGCTGAGTCTTGCCGGCGAGGAGGCTTTCCGCCGTTTCGCCACTGTCACTGTATTTGCGATACGTGGCGCGGTACTCGGCTTCCGTCATCTTCCCGGCAGCGAGCAAAGCCCGCTTGAGCACCGCCCAACCGGTCTGCAAAGGCCGGTGGGCACTTTGGGCAAAGGGCCGCCCGGTAAAAAAAATCGCCGCCGCCCCCACCAACGCCGGTGGCAAGGCTGAGAAGTAGGCGCGGAGGGTTTCGACTTTCTCCAACTTGCCCGTCGCCCAGCGAACGCGCTCCGCCGTCTGGGCAAAAGCCCAGAAGCTCTGGGGCGGAGCCGGTGTTTCTTCAACCGGTTCCGTTTTCTGCGGAAGGGCGACCGGTTGGTTGGCCGCAGAAACAGCCAACTCCAATTGGTTCACGACGCCCAACGCCCAAGCCTCAATTCCCCGCGACCGAAGATCAGCGGCAAACTCCCGGGCGTATCCGTGCACCGTGTAAACCTGCTTGGCGCCGGTACGTTCGACGAAGCGCAGCAAATCGTCATAGTCCGCGTGATCAGAAAGCGGGAATAGACCATCGCTTTGGTAGCGGTAGCGCGCTCCCGGCTCCATCGCCCACCCCGTAATGGCCGCCGTCCGCCGCCGCTTGATCTTGCGGAGCCAAGACGATTGCCGCGACTGCGGAGGAGCGATGACGACGTGGCCCTTCGCTTCTTTGAGCTCAAACTCGCGGTAAGCCGGAAAGCCCACCCCCATCGCTTCGTAGACGGCCGTCATTTTCGCAACCTCCGGATGCAGCATGATGGGCAACTTGGCCTCCGCCAGTCCGCTGAGGATTTCCTGACTCTTACCCAAAGAGTAACCAAAGAGCACGGGGATTTCCTCGCTCTCCAAGACGTCCCGGCAAAAACGCACAATGTCCGCCAGCACCTGCTCCGTGGGCGGAAAGCGATAATGCGGCAGGCCGTACGTAGTTTCCATGATGACGACATCAGCCGGAGGGGTGGCGGCAGCTTCGGCGGAGCGACCTTCGCGCAACTTAAAGTCCCCGGTGTAGAGCAACGTTTGGCCTTGGCGTTGAAGCCAAAGCTGGGCCGAACCGTAGATGTGCCCGGCGGGGTAGAGACGAAGTTCGGTATCGGCATCCAAGGCGTAGGGCTCCTCGTAGGCAAGCGTGACCAACTTACGCTTGCCGCCAAGGCGCTCCTGCATGAGCCGGGCAGTGCCCTCGCTGCAGATCACTTGCTGGTGCCGCCCGAGGTGATCGAAATGAGCGTGGGAGACAAAGGCGCGCTGGGCCGGAAAGCGCACATCACACCAGAGATCCACCTGGGGAAGGTATAAACCGCGCCGATCTTCGACTTGCCACGCCATAGCACACCAAAGCTGATTTCTTCCCTCACCGCAACTTTAGCTCTCCGTTTGGCTCTCGGCCTCCGTCGTGAAGATCGATCCTTTACATGCCCGATCCCGCCCCACAGCATGAGGCCCTCTGCCATGCAAAAGCGCTTCCCCTTCCCCGCCGGTTACGCCTTAAGCTTTTTCCTCCCCGCCTTCTACGACGAGGTGGCTAAAAAATGGAAAGGCGCGGCCATTGGTTATCTAGCACTGCTCGCCCTTGTTTGCTGGGTCATTGCCTGCTGGAGCTTCTACCAGCAACTGCAGATTTTCTCCGATCGCGAAGTGCCCCGCTTTACCGAGAATATCCCACCGCTCACGTATACGGACGGTCAAATCTCAACCCCGGAACCACGAGCCTACCCCATTGACGTGCACGGCACCCCCTTTCTGCTCGTGGACACGGTCAACGCCACCAGCGAGGAAGAACGCAACAACTACCCGATGGTGCTGACCGACACGCAATTTATCGTGGACGACAACAACAGCCGGGACACCTACGAGATTTCCGAATTCGCCGAACTCCTGAAAAACGGCACCATGACCGCAAAGGACTGGCTCAAGCAAATCCGGGACTTCATCCAACTCCTCTTCTTTGTCCTGGCACCGCTTTGGTTGCTCTTTTGCTTTGTCCTTTACCTGATCTGGGGGTTAGTGCTTTCACTCATCGCGTTGTTGATGAATTCCATCCTTAGCAAAGGGTTGGAGTACCC
>CAWUJC010000403.1:0-3609 GCA_963922355.1 uncultured bacterium
CTACTTCCTCCCCCCCGTTTTGCGCCAACGCGCGAAGGAGAAATTACGTGTGGCGATTTATGGCGGGACGTTTGATCCCATCCACCACGGCCACCTGATTGTGGCGGCGGACGCGGTGGAAGAACTGCGGCTGGATTATGTGCTCTTCATTCCCTGCCGGATGTCGCCCCACAAGCGTGGTGTGAAGAGCGCGTCGGGGGCGGACCGCGCCGCCATGCTGAGTGCCGCGTTGCGCCGTTGTGGTGGGGAGCGCTTTCTCCTCAGCAAGATGGAACTGGGGCGCGACGGTGTCTCCTATTCGGTCGACACGGCGGCCTATTTGGCGACGGAATTGCCGAAGGCGAGTCTCTACTGGTTGATCGGTGCCGATCAGTTGCCCAAATTGCACACCTGGTTTGAGTTGGAGCGACTCCAGCGGTTGGTCACCTTTGCGGTGATGAACCGGGGCGAAGCGAAGCCGAAGGTGCCGAAGGGCTGCGTCTGGCTCAAGCGGGAGCGACGGATTGATATCGAAGCAACGGAGATTCGCCGCCGGGCCCGTGAAGGGAAGCCGTTTGAACAGCTTGTACCCGCCGCGGTGGCTGCGTATATTCGGCGCCATGATCTGTACCAAGGCTGAGTTCCCATCTTCATGAGTGACGCGGATATCGATACGTTGAAGATGGCCCGAGTGGCCCGGGAAGCGGTGGAAGACAAGAAGGCGATTGAGCCGGTCATCCTGGATTTACGCGACTTGGATACGCTTTCGGTGGCAGACTTTTTTGTCATCTGCTCCGCGGCCAGTGATCCGCAGCTGAAGGCCATCGCCAATGGGGTGCGCCTGACGATGAAGGATGAATACGACCTCAAGCCGCTCGCGGTGGACGGCCATCCGTCTAGCCAGTGGATTGTGGTGGATTACGGCGACATCATGGTGCACATCTTTCATCAGGATCAGCGACCCGTTTACGCGCTGGAAGACCTCTGGGGCGACGCGCCTCGAGTCGAGTAAGACTTATTTAAGCCTGCTTGCGCCTTCCGAACAGCAACCCGCAGCCGAGGGTAATCGCTGTGGTCAGCGGGATGAGCCAGATGTAGGCCAGGGCGCCGGAGAGATTGAGTTCAGCGATGCGCTCCGCCGTGGGTTGCCAGATGACGAAGAATTCTGCGGGCCACCCTTCTTCGTACCGAGCGTGCAGCGCGTTCCGGACGAAGGAAGCCAGGATGACGGAGAGGGGGACGCCGATCCACAGGCCGCGGGCGCCACAATGCGGCGCGAGGAGAGCGAGGAGAAAAATGCCCAGCATTGGCCCAAAAGTGTAGGCCGTGAGGGCAAAGACGAGGGGGACAATCGCGATATCTTCCGGCAAGGTGGCAAACCAGTAGGCGACCCCTGAAAGCAAAATCCCCCACAGCAGAACCATGACGCGCGAGGCCATGACGTAGTAAGCGTCGCTCTTATCCTTAGCGAAATAGGGTTGGTAAAAGGTCGTCATCGTCGTCTGCGTCAGCGCCGCCAAAATGGAGTCCAGACTGGAGATCGCCGCCGCAAAAATGCCGGCAATGAGCAGGCCGGTGATGCCGGGCGGGAGTTCTTGCACGATAAAGATGGGGAAGACGCGGTCGCCTTTCTCCGCGACGGCGGCAGCGGCGATGGGATCCATCGGGTTGAGCTGGTAATAGGCAAAGAGCATTGCGCCCACGGTCAGCATCAGCAGGGTAATCAGCTCCGAGAAGCAGCTAAAGACGATGGCCTTGCTCGCATCCCCCGGCGTTTTACACGTGAAGAAGCGCTGGGCGTTGAGCTGATCGGTGCCGTAGGAGGCCAAGTTCTGGAAGGGCCAGGCGATGATCGCAGCCCAAAGGGTGAAGGAGACGCGTGGATCGGTGGTCAAGTTGAGCGTGTCCATCTTCCCGTAGTCGGCGGCGACCTTGAAGGCCTGATCGACCGAGAGTGGGAGGTACGCGAGGATAAAGCCGAGCGCGAGAAGGCCACCAATCACAAAGAGGAAGAATTGGACGACGTCCGTCCAGATGACCGTGGCGATGCCACCCATCCAAGTCCAGACAATGGCGAAGAGACCAATCACGGCGACGGAAAGGGCAATGGGCCAACCTGTAATGACTTCCAAGACGATGGCGGTGAGAAAGACGCGGGCGCTTTGCCCCAGAATGGCACCGAGGAAGAAAAGGCAAGTGGTGAGCTTACCCACGCCGCCGCCCAGGCGGTTGGCCATGAAGTCGTACGGACTATAGATCTCTTTTTCGTAGAAAGCGGGGATGAACCATTTGGCGATGATCAGGCGGGCGATGATCGAGCCGATACTGGCTTGGAGGAAGAAGAAGTTACCTTCGGCGGCAAAAACGATGGAGGGGACGCCGACAAACGTCACCCCGCTGATGGCCGTGGCGATAATCGATCCACTCACGGCTTGCCAGGGCAGGCGGCGCCCCGCGAGGAAGAAATCCTTGATGGTAGCTTGTTTACCGGCGAAGTGATGGCCGATCCAGGTAGTAAAAGCGAGGTAGCCAAAAAGGGCCCCCCAGTCCCACCACGTGAATTTTGCCGCAATGCCTTCCATGGGGCTTGTGTATCAGGCTCCCCAGCCTTTGGCAATGAACGGTCTTGATCTTCTCCTCTCAGGGATTATGCTCACCCGCACTCTAAAGGGTCATGAAAGTCGACTCATGACCCTTTAGTTGTTTGTTTCGTTGGATGAGAGGTGGGAGGGCGTCTCAGTGGATAAATGGTCTGAATACCCAGAATCGGGGGCAATTTCTCTGACAACATTCTCACAATTGCCCTGCTAGTCAGGCTGGCAAGTTCATGATAGCGTTCCAGGATGCCGAGCAATCGCCAAGGCCAGATCATCCTGATTTTCATCATCGCGTCGCTGTTGTTGCACGCGGTGGTGTTTGCTTTGGCGAGTCAGTTCCGCCTCGAGCCCCGCAAACTCGAGGAGCCGGAAAAGCCCCGCACGATCACCCTGCGCCGGATCGAGCCGCCGCCCGAACCGCAACCTCCGCCCCAGCCGCCACAGGACATGTTTGTCCCCACGTTGGACAGCCAGGAAACCGCCGAGGCGGACCCCAACACCAACCTCATTTCTGAGCGCAACACCCAGGCACGGACCCAGGAAACGCCGCGCGACCCCAATTCGATGATGCCCGAAATGAGCGGGGCGGAGCGGGCCGCGCTCAATTACCAGACCATCCAGGGCCTGCCGGGGCAGCAACCCGGCGTCCCGGGGCAGCAACCCACGCCACCGACGGAACAGAAACCGCCGACCGAAGAGACGGCCGAAGCCAAGGAGCAGCAACAAGAGGTGGAGAAGCCGCAAAAGGCGGAAGAGGTGCCGAAGGAAAAACCGGTGGAATCCGAGGTGGTAGAGAAGTTTGAGAAAGTGGAAGAGCCGCAGGACGCCAAAGCGGACGAAGCGGTCGAACTGGCCAAGGCCAATCCCAACGAAGTTCCGCTACGACCGGATCGCGTTTACCCGACCGACGCGATGCCCTTGCTGAAACCAGAGCCACGGCGGGAAAAGGCCCGGCCGTTGCAGAAAATTGAGAACCCGGAGAAGATGGCTGAGAAAGCCCAACCGGTGACGCCGCCCACGCCAGCGGGCGGCT
>CAWUJC010000404.1:0-3606 GCA_963922355.1 uncultured bacterium
GTGATGGCCTCCTTAATGTCAATGGCGGAATTGCGGTTAGTATCGGAGACACGCTCACTATCCGAGCCGGCACCTATACCTTTGAATCCAATGCCAACTTCAACCCGCTACTGAATGACTATACGTTTACCGGCGATGTCTTTCTGATGAACTCTGTCGGAACGCAAATCAGCGACATCGTTAGTGTGCCAGAACCGTCCGGCGTGGCCCTTTTCGCGGCTGGAGCCGCCGCCTTGCTGGTCCGACGTCGCAGGGCTTAAGACAAGCAACATCCGTTGACCTAAGCGCCGTCTTTCTTCGGCCCACCGTCTTTGGGGGGCTTGGCGGCATCTGGCGAGAGGTAGTCGCCATACTCGTCCACCAATTTGGCTTTCAGCTCCTGGTGAGACTTCTTCTTAAGTGCTTCCATCTTCTTCTGCGTCTGTTTTTCCTGCGCCAGACGTAGCTCCCAGAAGCGGTTCACAAAGGCGGCCTGCTGATCCGGCGGGATGACCAGCCCAGCGCGACGAGCAAAGTTCATCGCTTCCTTGCCACGGCGAGCGCGTAACTTTTCGATGCGCTCCATCAGCTTTTTCCGCTGGCGCTCGTCCATGTTTTGGTACGGCGGCCAGCTTTCGAGTTTTTGCTGGAGTTGATCAGGCGGCAACTGGGCTAGCTTATTGAGGTGCTGACGCAGGCGCATCATGCCTTCACGATTGCGCGGGCCGCGCTCGCCCATCCGCCCACCTTGTCCCCCCTGGGCTCCCTGGCCACCGCCTTGCCGAAAACGAGGTGGTCCACCACCTTGGCGCTGCTGGGGGTCGCCCGCCTGTTGTCCACCTCCACCGGGAGGAGGTGGTGGCGGGGGCGGCGGTTGCTGGGCCGCCAGCTCGCTGAGCAGCAAACCACTGCCTAGCACAGCTAGAAGGACCAAGCCCCAGGCCGAACGACGGAAAAACAGTTGCTTCATTGCCATGACTGCCAGTCCGCCTCCGCGAAAAGAACATCTCCGCTTTGCCCGTCGGCCAGATAAGCTAAAGCTTCTTCCAACGGAGCGCCCGAGGTCGGCGCTTCCCTCGGCTCAACCGACTCCACCGGGGCAGGAAACGCCGCAAAGACTTCTAAGTTCTCGTCTGCCGCCAAAAGTGCTTCCACCGGATGAGTGGGTGGTGCCAGCTCTGTAGCGTCTCGTTGGGCCAGCGTCACCTCTTCCGGCCCCGAAACCGTGCCAAGCGAAAGCGTGATCGCCAAACCGATGGCAGCCACGGCCCCACCGGCCAAAGCCATGCGAGCCAAGGAAAGCGGGCGCAGCCAAGCCGCCCAGAGCGATACAGGCTCCTCCTGCTTCTCTTGCTCTCGCCGCCAGCGAGCCATCGTTTTCGTGGCCAGCCAGGCGTCAGGCTCCGATTTCGGCGCCTGGCCCAGGGCCTCCCACAACTCGTCTCCGGGAGCGAACGGGTCGTCCTCGGGGCGATTTTCAGGGCTGTGGGGTGCTTGCTTCATGGCGTTACTTCTTTATCCAACCAGATTCCGGGCCAAAAGTTGCGCCTTTTTTCCGCCTTGTGGCCAGAAGGCTGGCCTCGTAAGGTCTCGCGCACCCTATCTTTTGCCCTATGAGCCTGCAATCTGCCATTTCCGACGACATGAAACAAGCCATGCGCGACAAGGACGCCGCCAAACTCGGCACCCTGCGCCTGCTGCTGGCTTCCCTCAAAAACGCCGCCATCGAGCAAGGGGGTGCCGGCACGGAACTGCCGGATGAGGCCGTCCAAGCCATTGTTCGGAAGGAGATCAAAAAGCGCCACGACTCCATCGCCAGCTTTGAGAAAGGCGGGCGAGACGACTTGGTCGACAAGGAAAAAGCCGAAGCCGAGGTCTTGGGCGCATATCTCCCTCCGCCGATGGGCGAAGCCGAGATCGCCGAACTCGTCTCCGAGGCGATCAAACAAGCGGCGGCCGACGGCGGTAAACCCCAAATGGGCGCCGTGATGAAAGCGGCGACTGCCCTCGCCGCCGGACGGGTGGACGGTAAGACCCTCAGCACCGAGGTGCGCGAGCAGTTGCAATAAGTTCAGCTAAACGCGGCATGAGGAGGCTTCGGTTGCCGCCTGCTGTCAAAGTCGCTATGCTGCAAGGCTCGTTTAATTGACCGATGATGGACGACCGAAGTTGGCTGGTCCTTGCGACCGTACTCTACCTGATCTCTGCTGCCTGGGGGGCCTACACCCTCGGGGCACGGCGGGTTAGTGCCACGCGCTGGAACACGGGCATTATCGTTCTGGCTTTCATCTGCCACAGCATCTTCCTCTACCTGCGAGGGGAGGAAATTAAGCATTGCCCCGTCACCAACTTGTTTGAGGTGCTGGCCTTCCTCTCCTGGTCGCTGGTTCTGACGTATCTGGTGGTGGGGCCGGTGTATCGCATGTCGATTCTTGGGACCTTTACCTCGCCGCTGGTTTTCTTACTCAACTTTTTCGCCCTCATCGCGCCGATTGACATCCCCAACAAACTCCCAGTCTATGGCCCGATCATTGAGCTGCACATCGCGCTGACCGTCCTCGGTTTTGGCGTGCTCGGCGTCGCCGCTCTGGCTGGCTTGGCCTACCTTATCCAAGAGCGCCAGCTCAAGCGCCGCGATTTGACCAGTTGGTTCTACAGCCTCCCGCCGATGGGTGAGTTGGAAATCGCCCACCGCCGGGTGCTGCTCTTTGCCTTCTCCCTGTTCTCGCTCGGCATGCTCTTCGGCTTTTTCGTCCCGCATGAATCGGTCTCCGATTGGGTCAAGATCATCTGGTCCGGCCTCGTTTGGGCACTCTACGCTGCCATCCTCCTGGCCCCTCGCTGGTTGCCGCTTTCGCACAAGAAAGTCGCCTGGATGTCGGTCGCAGGTTACGTCTTTGTCCTACTCACCTTCTGGGGCGTCAATTCCATTTCCACGACGCACAAATTTTCCGATCACGAGCCTAGCCAGCCCGCGCTTTCTTGCCAGAACACCCATGAGCCCAAGGAGGCGGCATGAGTACCTCCGACGCCACCCAGCCCTTGATTTGCGGCGGCCTGGACTTCCACTCCGCGCCGGTAGAGTTACGCGAACGCGCGGCCTTTCTCCCCCACGAGCTCCCCAACGCGCTCCACTCCCTGCGCGAAACCCTGCAAGTGAAGGAAGCCGTCCTGCTCTCCACCTGCAACCGCGTCGAGTACTTTGCCACGGCCCCCAACCCCGAACTGGCCAAGAAATCCTGGCCCAGCTACCTGCAAGACTTCCACCAGAGCGAGGCCGACTTTGCCACCCACAGCTTTCAGCTCCAGGGACAGGACTGCATTCGCCATCTCTTCTCCCTAGCGAGCGGCCTCAAGTCCATGGTCGTCGGCGAGACGGAAATCCTCAGCCAAATCAAACAGGCCTACGAAGTCGCCCAATGCGAAGGCGCCACCGGCAAGTGGACCAACCGCCTGTTCCAGTCCTCCTTCGCCGCGGCCAAGGAAGTGCGGACGAACACCGGCATCACCCGCGGGCGCGTTTCGGTCGGCTCGGTGGCGGTGGAGTTGGCGGAAAAAATCTTCGGCTCGCTCGAAGGTCGACACATCATGGTGATCGGCGCGGGCGAGACGAGCGAGCGCACCGCC
>CAWUJC010000405.1:0-3601 GCA_963922355.1 uncultured bacterium
CCTAACTTTCGAGGAGATTGCCAAGTTGGCATTCCCGGATCTCCAGGGGCCACAGATCTGCTTCTCCATGTCGTACCGTCATGCGTCATCCTCGCCACATCGTGGAGACTTGGCACCTGGTGGCAGCGTCGAACTCAAACCCGAAGGCACGATTTTCAATGTCACAGCCACTGATAAATCATAGCCCCGACCTTAAGAAGCTAAGAGACGAGGGCTATGTCATCCGAGTTCATCAAGGACTGCTGGTGGTGGATGACGTACCCTACGTCAATGCTCAGCGCGATGTAAAGCGAGGCCAATTAGTCATGAGCCTGGTGGTTTCGGGGGATAAGGCACGGAGACCCAATACTCATGTGTCCTATTTTGTGGGAGAGCCACCCTGCGATGCGCAGGGAGGTGAGCTTTCCCATGTTATAGCCAGCAAATCGAAGACAAATCACGCTGGCGGGATTACCTCGGACATGATGTTTTCGCAAAAACCGCGAGGTGGCTACACCGATTACTATCAACAGGTGACAACCTACGTTTCCTTGCTGACTGCCCAGGCTGGCAAGATCGAACCAGGTGTCACCGCACAAACCTGCCGAGACCCAGATCCCGAGGATGAATCCGTGTTTAACTACCTGGAAACCGCTTCCGGGCGAGCGGGTATTGGAGAACTCAATGCCCTGATGGAGGATCAAGTAGTCGCCATTATTGGGCTTGGAGGGACGGGTTCCTATGTCCTTGATCTGATCGCCAAAACCCCGGTGAAAGAAATCCGACTTTTCGATGACGATTATCTTCAGAACCACAATGCCTTTCGTGCTCCGGGAGCCGCTTCCCTGGAACAGCTTCGGGATCGACCCAAGAAGGTGGACTACTTTCGGTCTGCCTATAGCAAGATGCGTAAGGATATCATTGCCAATCCGGTGCGGCTGGAGGGTAATAACCTGGGCCTCCTTGACGGTGTGACATCCGCTTTCATCTGCGTGGATACGGGGCAGGCCCGTAAGGCCATCGTCGGAAAGCTCGCGAAATTGGCTGCCCCCTACATTGATGTCGGGATGGGGCTCAAATTCGAGGAAGGTGCGGTACTGGGGATGCTACGCGTGACGGCAGCTACTCCAGATCAGAATGACCACATCCAAGACGGTCATCGCATCCCACTTACGGGAAATGAAGAGGACAACGTCTACTCGACAAATATTCAGGTCGCAGACTTGAACTGCCTCAATGCCGCCTTCGCCGTCATTAAGTGGAAAAAGCTCCTGGGCTTTTACCATGATTTTGAGCAGGAGCATTTCATGAGCTACACGATTGACGGCAACCAGCTCGAAAACGAGGTCATCAGCAAGAAATGAAGCATAAACGCCTCAAACATCGGTTCGTGGATGAAATTCCGCAGAAATTGGAGCCAGGGGTGCTCTATGTGTCCATCGAATACGGCACCGTAATTCATAGCTGCTGCTGTGGGTGCGGAACAGAAGTCGTTACCCCTCTGGGTCCGAAAGATTGGAAACTCACCTATGATGGTGAGTCTATTTCACTTTGGCCATCTGTTGGCAACTGGGATTACCCATGTCGCTCCCATTACATCATCCGTGGCAATCGGGTGATTGATGCTGAAGATTGGAATGAGGATCGCGTTAAGAAAGAGCGCAAGAAGCAGCTTCTTAACCGAAAGGCAGATTCTCCGGGGAAGAATGCACCCCCGTCTGAGCACGCTCCTGACAGCAAGCCCGCAGCGAGTCGCACCGAAGGCTGGTTTTCCCGGTTTCTGAGCCTGTTCTGGTGAATCTGTAAGGTTCGTAAGTCGCATGATTATAGGGCCTTAAAGCTGCCGTTGGCGGTCTTATTCCAGCGGGTCCGTGGATGCTCCGAATGACTTGCGTTGGTGCTGGAAAAGCTCTGAATCTCTGTTAAAAATGCATCGTGGCAGTAAACCTCGACAAACCCAACCTCTGGAAAAAGGACGTCGCTAGCTCGGTCGATATGTATAACGACTGGTTCATGCAGTTTGCGCCGGAAGCGTTCCGAACCACTCGTATTGAAACAACGCGGTTTGTCGAAAAAGCGTTGGTTGCAACGGATAACTTGAGAAACATAGAGCCTGCCGATTTCAGAAGAAGTTTGGATATTTTGCCAACTCTCAGAATGTCTACTTGCCCACCTATAGCTGTTGATCGGTTGATTGGGCTGGCTGGGGTTAAAAGAAGTGTTGTTGAGAATCTTGAGGGAAGAAATCCAGAAGGCATAAAACGCCTCCCTCCAAAGATGGCTGCTGCTGAAGTTGATAAAGAGCTAGCCAAGGTTTCTGCTGTAATCAGGCAAATGGCTGATCCAGATATTTTTGTATGGCTTGAGAGACCCGATCCCCCTACTGAACAGGAGATTCACCGAGCTTCCACAATTGTTGCTGACCGCCTATGTGGGGCGGTCGCTAATCCGATCATCAGAAATGCTCAAGAAAAGCGCCAGCTTGCGATAATCAAAGAGTGGTTGGAAAACCGCGGCTATCGGCAGGCTGATGTTGGAATACGTTTTGATGCGATGAAGCCGAAAACGTTCAGCTTTCGGACGAACGTTCCTGCAACATTGGAAGATGGAAAGCAGATAAACATCCCAATCGACTGTGCGATCAAGGCTGACGATGGTAAGCCTCTCCCTCTTTTCTTTGAGGCTAAGTCCGCAGGAGATTTTACCAACACAAACAAACGTCGGAAGGAAGAGGCTGTAAAAATGTCGCAGTTGAAAGCGACTTACGGGCCAGAAGTTCGCTTCAACCTATTTCTGTGCGGGTATTTTGATACCCCCTACCTTGGCTACGAAGCCGCTGAAGGTATAGATTGGGTGTGGGAGCACCGCCTTGATGACTTCACGTCATTTGGTTTATGAATACGGTTGACTGGCAATCTTTAGAGTCCCAGCGTGCCTTGCTACAATCGCATTTGGATGCCCTCAGGACTCCGCTAGAGCGAAATAAAATGGGGCAGTTTTCAACGCCTCCGGTTTTGGCCAATGACATTGTCCGCTATGCGGGATCGCTACTACCGAAAAAAACGCAGATTGCATTTCTTGATCCGGCAATCGGCACCGGGGTTTTTTATTCTGCTCTGCGGTCAACTTTTCCTAATGGTCGAGTTGCTTTTGCCTCTGGCTTTGAGGTTGACCCACACTATGGAAAGCCATCCCTCGATCTTTGGAATAACAATGGTCTCTTGATTGAGATGAAAGACTTCACGAAAGTCGTTCCACGTCCAAAGTTCAACTTGATTGTCTGCAACCCTCCATACGTCCGTCATCATCACTTAGCCACCAAGGACAAACCTCTCCTTCTGGCTTCCAGTTTTCGTCACTCTGGGGTGAAGCTCTCCGGGCTTGCGGGGCTCTATTGTCACTTCATTTCCATCTCCCATGCTTGGATGGAAGAGAATGGCGTGGCCGCTTGGTTAATTCCGAGTGAGTTTATGGATGTGAACTACGGGCGGGCGTTGAAGGAGTACCTGGTCAAGCGGGTCACTCTGCTTACCATTCATCGGTTTGATCCTAACGCTGTCCAATTCTCAGATGCTCTTGTTTCTTCAGCGGTCGTTGTTTTTCGGAAAAGGCTGCCGCCTAA
>CAWUJC010000406.1:0-3574 GCA_963922355.1 uncultured bacterium
ATTCGGGAAGCCCATCCCGGCGAGCGCATCCCGGCGCATGATTCGGAGGAAGAAAAGCGAGCCCAGGCCGAGGGACTGCGTGAGAGCCATCACGAGTGGCGGACCATTCTGGTCGATGATTTGGAGGGCCAGGCCCATCGCACCCTCGGTTTGATGCCTAATTTTATCTATTTCGTGGATGCTTCCGGCCGCGTGCTTTTCCGGCGAGACTGGTCCGTGGTGGGCGACCTGGAAAAAGCTCTGGCGCAGCCCGAGGCGGTGGTGGCCGAGGATCACACCGAGCCGTTTCTCCGCGGCAGCTTCCCCAATCCGCTCGACCTTTGCCGCGGCGGCTGGAGCGCGGTCTGGGACTTCCTCACCGACCTTCCGCGACTGATTGCCAACCACGCCCGGGCGCATCGCGAGCGCTAGTGGTGAGGGTTTCTCTCTATGGCTTGGGCCGCAGAGTTTCGCCTTCCATCCAAACGCCTGGCACGAGCGTGCGGGTCGGGAGATCGGGCAGCCCGAGTTTACCGCTGACGAGGTTCCCGACCACGATGTCGACGGCGGTGGCCAGGAGATCGCCTTTGAACTGGTGCACGCCGGCGTAGCGCTCGTTCGGGCCTGGTTGGGAGATACTCACAAAACCAAAATCCCGGGGGGCTTGATAACCCTCTTTTTCCAAGTCATCCAACACCCCGTGGTAGCAGCCAATGATGGCGTCGGGCTTCTCTTTTTTGACCCAACGAGGGATGGCCGCCGCTGATTCGGAGAAGGATTGCAGGGGAAGCGGCACTTGTCGGGACTTCGGGAGCGTGGCTTGATAAACCCGGTAGGTTCCTTCGATCAGGTAACCCAGCCGGGCATTCAATTCTTTGGAAACACAGCAACCAATTCTTTCGTAGCCCCGGGCGGTGAGTTCCTGGAGGCAGCGGTTCATGATTTGTGGCATGTCACTCTGCACGCGCGAGAGCTGGCGCGGGTGCTCCAGTTGGCCGCCGCAGGTGACGGCGGTCAGGCGGCTCCAGTTTAGGTCCAGCCGTTTGGGAGACTGGTAGCCAATGTTGATCACGACGCCTTGGATGCCCCGGGTTTCCAGAATCTGGTTGAGCCGCTTATGGCTGAGTTTGCCGTCGCAGTAGTTCTCCACGTCGAGGCGAAAGCCCAACTCTTTGGCACGTTGTTTGCCGCCGTTGACGAAGCGTTTGTAGTAGGGAAGGTGGTTCGGGTCGACTTGGCGTTCGGGTGGGAGATCGCTCAGGAACATCAACGGCGTGGCGTGCTCCACTCGCCGGGAGCGCGCGAGCTGGCCCATGACGGTGGAGACCACGGTGCTTTTGCGGTAGCCCAATTCTTTGGCGGCTTGGCGGACCCGCTGACGCGTGGCAGGTGGAATGCGCGGGCTATCGCGCAGGGCAAGCGAGACCGTCATCTTATGCACCCCGGCGCGGGCGGCGACATCCGCCATGCTGGGGCGGCGTTTGGGGGTGACTTCACTTGGCATCGGTTGCAAGGGTCTCGCACTTGCCTGGCCGGAAGAAGCTCTCGCCATGGTCTACAGTAGACCATGATTCCACCGGCGCAAATACGGTTCGACTGTCGAGCAGCGCGAGGCAAAAACACGGTCGAGACCAGCGTTGACCTCGACCGTGTTCCTCAACTCACAAAAGGTAGGGCGACTCAGGCACGACGGCGGTTACGTGACCGCAGGGTCAGCAGGCTGACGGCACCGAGGAGCAGAGCTGCGCTGGTCGGCTCCGGCACGACCGTCAGGCTGGTGAAGTCGATGGCAGCATCCCCAATGTTTTGATAGCGGAGGCCAATGGCTTGGACATTGGTCCAATCAAAAGAACCCGTCGCGGTGTTGCCTAAGCCGTCTGAGTTGCCCAAGCTAAAATCGTTCAACGTAAACGTATCGAAGCTGCCGGTGAAATCGGAGCTGATCTGAAAAGCGGCAATATTGATGGAAGCACCGGGGAGCGGAGCCGTTTGATTGTAGAAGTAAATCCGCATGGCCGGGGCTCCTCCGGTGGTGGTCATATCACCGGTTAGGGTGAGTGTCTCGCTCAACACGCCGGAAAGATCGAGGGGGGCCGGAAGATCCCAAACCGCCTGCGCGAAGTTGCTCACCGTGGTGACCAGGGAGGTGGGCTGGTCCACACCCGCTGACCAACCGTAGTTATTTTCCGAAATATTGGCTTTGTTAAAGCGACCGGTGTCGGTGCCGAATTCGGCGATGACGAGTTGGGCCGAGGCCGTCGCCAGGGACATCGCCGTGAGCATAATAGCGAAGAGGAGTTGTTTCATAGGTCGATCGTAGATGAGGTGATGGTTAGTGAACTCCCACACGATAAAAAACCGGTGGGGGCACTCACAATGACGGGCAGAATTCTACAGTAGAGCAGGGGTGGACGCCCGTTGGTGTTGCGTTGACACGGGAATGTCACTTGACCGGAAACAGCCCCTTCCAACACACTCCTCCTCATGCAGACTTATTTCGTTCGTTTCCTGGCTGGTGCGGTTTTGTTTTGGATCACCGGTACGGGAGCCGCCTTCGGCTCCATCCTCACGCTCAATGCCAACACCGGAGCCTGGGGTTTTCAGCTGGAACCAGGCGACGCCTTTGTCGCCAGCGCTCCGCCTTTTAATCAACAAGTACGCTGGGGAGCGGGCAGCACGTTCAACAACGTGAACTTCGACTTCAACGCCGCCTATGGCCCGGACTTCTCCGGCGGTAACCCGAACTTTTCCGGCACGGCCCAAGCCAATCTTTTGACGACGGGCAATGAAGTCACTGGTTTTGAAATGATCGGCCCTTGGGCTTGGGACGTCACCATCGTCTTTTTTGAGATTACCTTCGCCTACGAATTCAACACCGGTTTCACCGGTCCGGCCAACGGCACGTTCAACAACACGATTGGCGGCTCGGTCGAGCAACTGACGGTGAACACCATTCCGGTGCCTGAGCCGACTAGCGTGGCGTTGCTCCTCGGGGCAGCTGGCTTGTTGGCTTGGCGGCGCCGGGCTTAACTTGCTCTTTTTTTCGCCTTCTTGATTAAGTCTGGGGAAAGGTTTAGATGCTTTATAGAAATGCTCCAGAAGTCTATATATAGACAGTTCTAATTGGATTGAATTGGGAAGTGGACAAGCACAGACACTTCACCTCTCTAAAGTGCAGATAAAGAGGCAGATATTGTTATATATAGGTCTAATATACTGTTAGGTAGCAGAGTGGTATAGTCTCTGCTTTTCTGCCTGTATGCACTACCCAACCTTCTGCAAAGCATCTAGCTATCTGCTGCTGTCTTGTCTGTTTCCGCTCGCCAGTAGTGCCAACATCTTCAATGTCACCAATCTATTAGATAGTGGCGCGGGATCCTTGCGCGATGCCATCACACAGGCCGAAGCGAGCTCAGGCAGTAGCCAGATCAACTTCCAGTTAGGCGGAACCCTGGATGTGGGTAGTATTTTTCCCACCATCACCAATGATATTTCGATTAGTAGTAACGGTTTTGACGTGATCTTCGACGGAACCAGCGCGGGCAATCGCGCCTTCACCATCGCCTTGTTTCTGCTTGCGGTGGTGATCGGCCCC
>CAWUJC010000407.1:0-3567 GCA_963922355.1 uncultured bacterium
TTGTTAGGTCATGCGCTCGGCGAAATACAGCGGCGTCGGGCGTCCGACGTATTCGTGGAGAAGTCGATTTAACTCGGCCTGAAATTCTGGATCGGCTTGTGCTTTTTCGTACTCGTGCGTCAGCTCCTGGAGCGGCGCCATGAGCGTCTCGGGCACAAACATGCCGCCGTACGGGCCGTAATGGCCGCCGGCATCGGGGACGGTAGTGGGGGAAACAAGAACGTCTGCCATGGTCATACCTTACTCTATTTCTGCTCCGGTTTCATCACTTCAACCTGTCCGCGCAGGATTTCCACGTCCACTTCCATGGCCTTCTTCTGGGAGCTGATTTCCTCCAGTAGACGGTCGTTGACCAAGTCCAGAGCGGTCTTGAGCTGGACGACATCGGGGTGTTCCGCGCCTTTACCGGTCAATTCGACTCCCTTCAGCGCCACTTCCAACTCCATCCGCTTGTTCCGGAGGCCACTCAACTGGCCTTGATAGGCCGGGCCAGCTAGCTCGAGAAATCCGGCGACGAACTCCTCCGGCTTGAGCTTAAAGAGCACCCGGTTGCGCACCTCTTTTTGTTGGAGCTGCGCCAGGGCTTCCTCGTAGGTGGAAGGCTTCGGCTGAAGCAAGCCCGGCTGGCCCATGTCTTGACGTTTCTGCATGGTCGCGAGAGCAAAGACCTCGATCTGCAGGCGGTGATTCTGTTCGCTCAGCTCCTCGAGTTTCTGCTCCAAACTCGCCAAGCGTTCTTGCGTCTCGGTATTCGCCCCACAACCTGCCAGCGTGAGCAAGGCGGCTGAGGCTACAACGAGGGTGAGGATGTTTGGTGAAAGACGGTGAGATAGAGGGATGGTTTTCATGCGGCACCTCGGGCGGCTTGGAGGAAATCGTGGATTTTCTTGGGGTCTTTGATTCCGGGACTCGCTTCCACGCCGGACGCGACGTCCACGGCATAAGGCTGCACCTTTTCAATGGCTTCCGCAACGTTATCCGGCGTCAATCCACCGGAAAGAATGATCGGCTTGTCGGTCGTGGCCTTAAACGCCACGGCAAGATCCCAGTCGAAGGTTTTGCCTGAGCCCCCGTAATCCACGCAGGGCGTATCGAGCAGAAAGCCATCCACGGTGGGGTACTCCGCTGGATTGGGCAAGGGTTCGTTGGTCTTCAGGGCCAGCATCTTGACCACACGACGTGGCGCCAACGCCGCGGTCACCTCGGGCGATTCATGCCCGTGGAGCTGCCAGAGATCAAACGCGGCGCGACCGTCGGAAAGCTGATCAAGCTGCTCCTCCAGTCCTCTCACCTGGTCCAGGAAGAGGTTAACCGTTACTGCTACCCGTTGGACGTAGGGCGGCACGGCCGGGAGCAAATCTTTGAGGAGTTCTGGAGCCGCATAGCGCTTACTCTTTTCCCAGACGTTGAAGCCGAGCGCATCCGCCCCAGCTTCCACCGAAGCCTCAAGATCTTCCTGCCGGGTAATGCCGCAGATTTTGATTCGTGCCATAGCCATCCATTACAACATGCGGAGAGAGAAGGCCCATCCAAAAAAGATGAGTTTAGGGCGTCTCGTGTAAGCCCCGCATCAGGCGACTCACCAAGGCGGTCCAGCCGGTTTGATGACTGGCTCCGCAGCCGCGGCCGTTCTCACCGTGGAAATACTCGTAGAACAAGATGAGTTCCTTCCAGTGCGGATCGTTGGCGTAGAGCGGGTCGTCGCCGTGGCAAGGACGTCGACCGTTTTCGTCCGGTAAGAAGATGGAGACGAGTCGCTCGGCAATGCAGCGGGCGATCTGCTGGAGATTCATCATCTGGCCAGAGCCGGTGGGGTATTCGACTTGGAAGGAGTCGCCGTAGAAGTGGTGGTAGCGCTGCAGCGCTTCGACGAGGAGATAATTCAGCGGAAACCAGATCGGCCCACGCCAGTTGGAGTTCCCGCCAAAGAGCAGCGAGTTGCTTTCACCCGGGATGTAGTCAACCCGATACTCTGAATTCCCCACGTGATAGACATATGGCGCCGAGGCATGAACGCGGGAGAGCGAGCGGATACCGTACTGGGAGAGAAATTCGTTCTCATCCAGCATGTAGCGCAGCGTCCGCATCAGGCGCTCTTTGTTAGGGATGGCCAGAAGGCGCTTGTAGCCACAATCGCTGCAGTGGACGGCTGATTTGGGGCCAAAGAGATCGAGCCGGCGGTTGGTGAACCAGCGCATGCGTTTGGCAAAGTCCGGCAAAGCTTGGATCTTTTCCTCGTCCAAAACCTCCACGGCAAGGAGCGGAATAAGTCCGACCAGGGACCGGGTTCGGAGCGGTACCTGCGTGTCGTGGAGACGCAACTGATCGTAGTAGAACCCGTCCGCTTCGTCCCAGAGACCGGAGCCGCCGAATTCATTGATGGCGTCGGCGATTTCGACAAAGTGTTCGAAGAACTTGGAGGCCATGTCGCCGTAGACAGGGTTCTCCTGCGCCAACTCGAGCGAGATAGACAGCATCGTCAGGCAGTAAAACGCCATCCAGGCGGTGCCATCGGCTTGCTCCAAATGGCCGCCGGTGGGCAGCGGCTTGGAGCGATCAAAGACCCCGATGTTATCCAGGCCGAGGAAGCCGCCGGAAAAGATATTGTTCCCGTGGGGGTCCTTCCGGTTGACCCACCAGGTGAAGTTGAGCAGTAGCTTTTGAAAGGCGCTTTCGAGGAAATCGCGGTCGCGTTTGCCCCTCGCCCCCGTGATCTTGTAGACGCGCCAAACCGCCCAGGCGTGGACTGGTGGGTTGACGTCATCGAGGGCGAACTCATAAGCCGGGAGCTGGCCATTCCCGCGCATGTACCATTCGCGCAAGAAGAGCTTGAGCTGGTCCTTCGCGAATTTCGAATCGATCTGCGCGAACGGCAGCATGTGAAAGGCGGTGTCCCAGGCGGCAAACCAGGGGTACTCCCACTTGTCCGGCATGCTCAAAATGTCGTGGCAATACAAATGCCGCCAATCGGCGTTGCGACCGGTGAGGCGCTCTTGGGGCGGCGGCGGTTCGTCGGGATCCCCTTCCAGCCATTCGTTGACGATGTAGCCGTAGAATTGCTTGGTTTGAAGCAGGCCAGCTCCCGCCTGAAGAAAGACTTGGCGCTCCTGCGCGGTGATGCCTGCGGGAAGAGCCGTCTCATAGAATTCAGCCGCTTCGTGCACCCGCTGGGTGAAGGCTTTTTCAAAGTCCTTGCCGAAGAGCTTCTTTAACGGGGGCGCTTTCTCGATGTCCTCGCGAAACAGACGGAAGCGGAAGCAGACCTCCTCTCCGGCCTCTAATTTCATGAAGTAATGCGGCGCCATCTTCGTGCCGACGCCAGAATCACTCACCGCTTCGGCTTGCCCGTGGATGACGCATTCATGAAAACCATCCTTCACGTGCTCGGTGGCGTTCTCCGTGCCGAAAATGCGCTGATTGTTAGTCTCGTTCTCGGTCACGAGAATGCGCGTGGTCCCCTCGTCAGCGCCGGGAGACAATGGTGCGAGTTTGCGGTTCTCAGGGTCGGCCACAAAGCGGTACTCGCCCAAGCCGGGATAGGGAATGCGGATGGAGCCGTCTTCCTGC
>CAWUJC010000408.1:0-3558 GCA_963922355.1 uncultured bacterium
GGCCGCAGATCCCAAGACGCAAGAGTGGTGGAGCCTGACTGAACCGTGCCAAGAGCCTTTATCCGACCGCAAAGAAGGAGAATGGTGGGCCCAAATGGAAGAAGCCGTCCACCATTGGTAAGGACCTCGTTAGAGGCTACATCAATTCTACTCAACCTGAGCCCACCTACATCGGACTTGGCGTTTTAGTTCAACAGAGCAGACACGAAGAGGCGAGCTAGGTGGTCTTCCCTTTAACTAGCTTAAGCGGAAATTGGACGATCTGACGATACGGTTGGGGCGATTCAATCCGCGAGGCGAGGAGGCGCAAGGCAGCAGTACCAAGTTCTTCATTCTGCTCGAGGTCCGTTGACGTGATGGGAGGTACCGCCGGCAGGGCAAGCGCAGAACGGTGAAAGCCCGTGACCGCAACATCCTCGGGCACTTTCCGCCCGGTCGCTTTCAAGGCATTGTTCAGGCTTTGGGCAATCGCATCACTGGGACATACCCAACAACTGACGCCGCTCTCCACCCGCTTGGTCACGTCTTTAAGCCAAGAGCCAACAGGAAACGGACCGGGCGAATACGCCTCGCTTGAGGAAATGCAGATCAAGTCAGTCGTCCGCCAAGGCAGCCCATGCACCGCCATTTGCTCGACAAAGGCGGCAAACCGGCCGGTTGACCAACTGACGTCGCGACTTAAACCAAAGAACCCAATGCGTTGATGACCTTGGCTGATGAGGTGATCCAGGATTTGGCGAATACCCTGGTGATCATCAATGCCAACGAGATCGACTTTCGGATCGTCATAGCGATGAATAATGGAAACAACTGGCCACTTTTCCGCCAGTTGCGAGACGACATGCTGCGGCCAGCCATGCAGGAGAATCAGCCCGTCCACTTCCTCGTTGCGCATCGGTGCTGGCTGGCTTGAAGGTGTCAGAATTTCTTCGCAATCTTCGGATCCAACATGGTGAACCAACAAACCAAAGTTGAGTTCTAGTGAAGCGGCACTCAACCCCACCAGATAGCGTTGGTTGGTCGAGGAATAATCATTGGGCGACAAAATCATGGCTAGCCGATGCGCTTGGGACGTGGCAGCCGGACGCCCTCTTCGGCTGCGGCTGTAGCCAAGTTTCATTGCGGTTTCTTTCACCCGGGCGCGAGTTTCCGGGTTGATGCCCGGTGCCCCACGCAGCGAACGCGAAACTGTGGTAACGGAGAGTTCAAGCTGATCCGCGATGTCAACAAGACCGACTGACGATTTCGTGGACTCAGAGGAAAGGGCGGGACTCATGGCGAAGTGGATGAGATGAAATTGGGAAGTTTACGAGCGATTCTTGTAGCAAATAGCGTCACCATGATTATTGCAATTTAATTATGCTAATTTATTGCAAATTTGCGCAAATTTAGACAGAATTTTCTTTTATTACGGCATCTGATTGAGCTCACCAGCGATCATCGCCTGCACCTAAAGACTTCGTTAAGTCGATCACCCTACTCATGAAAAATTCCTTCATTCACCCGCCACACTTCCCCCCATGCTACTTGCTTATCACCTTGTCCTACCTCGCCATCTCAGCGGCGACATTGGCAGCGAATGAGGTGCCGGAGTGGGACGGCATGGGTAATCCCACTGCAGATCAGATCCTGGAAAATCGTCTGGGTTTTGCTCGTCCGCAATACCCCGAAGCGCCTCAAAAGGTTGAAGGTTTCCAGACTGAACTCTTGGGCACGGTTCCCGAGCCAGGGGTCCACCCTCGCATCCTCTTCGGTCCCGATCAGCTTCCTGATATTCGAAAGCGTCTCACGGAAACAAAGGTTGGCCAAAAGCTGCAGGAGGCGATGACTCAGCAGCTAGACGAGGGATTCCGTAAGAAGGGAACCTTAACTGACCGTGCTGTCACGGCCTTGGCAGCCGGTGACCTCAAGACTTTCGAAGATCTGTATGCCCCCATTCGTGCGAAGGGCCAGCCCGAGTACAACAAGACGCCCGTTCTCTTTGATCTAGAACTGGCGCTGTTTGATGCCCTGCTGAACGATAATCACGCTCAAGGCGAACATGCCGCCAAAGCGCTGGCCAGTTGGGCCCGCCAACTAGAGCCACAGGTTGACGAATGGCGGGCAGGCCCAGGGGCGAATAACTCCAGTCGCTGGGGATCCACTCATGCCCTTGGTTCCTATGGGCTCTTCGGCTGGCACCAACTGGGCCTTGCCTACGACTTTGGCGCTCCCTTTATGACGGAGAAAGACCGCGACGACGTTCGTCGTGTCATCTCAAAGCTGACCAATGGGGTTTATAACTTCGGCATGAACCTGCCGCCGCATCTGCGGATGTGGAACTGGATCAACTGCGGCAACTACCTCCCCCTTCTCTCCCTGGCGATCGAAGGAGAGGAAGGCTACGACCCCCGCGTCTATGAGCGTTCTGTCGAGATGCTGGCCGATTATCTGCATCACAATTACTCGAAGGCCGGGAGCAGCACGGAACCTGTCGGCTACACTTCGTTCGGCTATACCTGGGGGGCGGAAGCCTTACTCGCGATGGCGCGGCGCGGCGACAATCTGCTCACGTCTGCCCCCTATCTGGCGATACCTGAGTGGCAGGTGCAATGTCTCTCTCCCTACGGGAGCGCGTTCTACTCACTCGGAGATGGCGGCAACAATCCTCCCACCTTTGACGAATTACACTTACGCAAGGCGTTCTATCCCGAAGACCCCGTGGTGGACTACCTCTACAGTCAGGTCGCCGATGGTTTTCTTGAGCAGACTGATCGCTACGTCAGCCGTCGAGGACGTCCCTTTTTGACCGCTGTGTTAGCCACGGACCCTTCAGAAAAAGACTACCAAGCCGGAAAGGACCTTGGCCTTCCGACCACGTGGACCGACCCGGAACGAGGCACGTTGATCAGTCGTACCGGCTGGTCAAAGGACGCCACAAAATTCCACATCGAAAGCCGCCCTGATACTTTCTATGCCGGGCACGAGCACGCCGACCGTGGACACTTCATTCTTTCTTCCCACGGTCGCACCTGGGCACCGGACGGCTTCCGGTCGGTCGAGTCTCGTTACCATTCTGTCGTCCTGATCGATGGTAAAGGACAGGGTTACTTCCCAGCTCCCGGCAAGGTCTTGGAAATCAACACGTCGCCGGAGGCGGACTTTCTAGTCTGCGATTTGAGCTACGCCTATGACTGGTTCTATCCAAAGGCGATCGTCTCCGTGGATCCTAAGGCAGAGAAATTCAAGCTCGAGAGATTTGCCAACTACCGTCAACTGGCCATCGATTTTCAGGCGCGTTTCACCAAAATTGAAAAAGACGACCACCCCAATGTGGTGAAAGCCTTCAAGGATGTTCCGCTCGGTGATTCCGGCATGTGGGACGAAGACCCCTGGACCGTCCGCGTTCCTTTCAATCCGGTGGAGTATGCCTTCCGCACGGGCGGTCTGGTCAAAGGCAAGCACCCCTATGCCCTCATTATTGATGACATCCAAAAAGATGATGCCGTCCATCTCTACGAGTGGCTGATGATGCTGCAAATGGATACGATTCCGCTGTCCATCAAGGTGCATGACAAT
>CAWUJC010000409.1:0-3549 GCA_963922355.1 uncultured bacterium
GATGATGCAGTCCATCATCATGGTCGTCTCACTCTTCATCTACGTGGGGATTCTCTTCACTATCCACGTGGGGTTGACGATCGCCTGCCTGCTCACTACACCGGTCATGGCCGCGCTTTCCATTTGGTTCTCGAGTCGGGTCCAACCCCTGATGCAAAAGAACCAAAAGTCGATGGACAAGCTCATCCTCAACTTGAGCGAAAGCGTCCAAGGCGTGCACGTGATCAAGTCCTTCGGCCGGGAAGAAGCGGCGCAGGAGAGCTTCCAGGAGATCAACCGCCAAGTGAAGAGCGAGCAAAAGAGCATCTTCTGGTACATCTCCGTCTTCACGCCGTCAATGACCTTGCTCACCGAGATTAACCTCATGGTTCTCCTTGGCTACGGCGGTTATCTCGTCTTTGCGGGCGAGATCACCATCGGCGCCGGCATCGTCGTCTTTGCCGGTTTGCTTCAGCAATACGCCATGCAGATTGGCGCCCTGACGAACATCGCCAACGTGGTGCAGCAAAGCTTGGTCAGCGCTCGCCGCGTCTTTGAAATTCTCGATGCCCCGGTCGAAATCACCAGCCAGGATGACGCCAAGCGAGGTCATGCGTTCAAGGGCGAAGTCGAATTCGAGCACGTCTCCTTCGCCTTCGAAAGCGGCGGCCACGCCATCCACGATTTGAGCTTCCACGTCAAACCCGGCCAAGTGGTCGCCCTCCTCGGTCCGCTCGGCTCCGGCAAGAGCACGCTGATGAGTTTGATCCCGCGCTTCTACGATCCAACGGAAGGCCGCGTCAAACTCGATGGCGTCGATCTCCAAGACCTCTCCCTCTCCGAAATTCGCCAAAACATCGGCTTGGTCTATCAAGAGAACTTCCTCTTCAGCATGACGGTGGCCCAAAACATCGCCTTCGGCCACCCCAACGCCACCCGCGAGCAAATCGAACGCGCTGCCAAAATCGCCGCCGCCCACGACTTTGTGCTGAAGCTCCCGCAAGGCTACGACACGGTGATTAACGAAAGCGGCGTCAACCTCTCCGGCGGCCAACGCCAACGCTTGGCGATCGCCCGTGCGCTGCTACGTGATCCCGCCATCCTCCTGATGGACGACCCGACCGCCGCCGTCGATGCCGAAACCGAACACGAAATCCTCGAAGCGCTGGAAGGCGCGATCAAAGGTCGGACCGTCTTCATCGCCAGCCACAAGCTCAGCGCTTTGGTCCAGGCCGACATCATCCTGGTCCTCAACCGCGGCCGCATCGTGCAACTGGGCTCGCACCGCGATCTGCGCGAGCAAGCCGGCTACTACAAAGCCGTGGCCGAAGTCCAACTCTACGACGACGACAACCTCGACCTCGCCGCCATTGCCGAAGCCGAACGACAACCTGACGCCAACTAACCATGTCCGCCGCTGCTCCCCCTCCCCAGCATCTGGCCGCGCCTGGCCAGTCGCGCCTCTCCGGCTCCAAACCTGACGAGCAGGAGCCGAAGAAGAGTCCGCTCAAGATGTCGCTCTTGCTTCGGCTGTTTGGCTACACCAAGCCTTACGCCAAGTCACGGAACGTCCTCTTCTTTATCTGCGTGGTGCGGGCGGCGCAGCTCCCGCTCCTCGCCTGGGCACTCGGTGCCATCATTGGTGGCCCCATCACCAACCACGAACCGAACTGGCTCGCTTGGTGCGTTCTGGGCTTTGGGCTCTTTGCCCTCTTTACCGAATGGCTCTTCTATCACCGCATCATGTTCTCGCTCAACTTGGGCGAAAACGTTGTGCATGATTTACGCAAGGCGGTCTTTACACACCTGCACCGCATGCCGATGAGCTTCTTCCATCGGACGAAGCTCGGCACCATCATCAGCCGGATGAATTCCGACATCAACGCTGTCCGCAACGGCGTGCAGAGTGTCTTCTTCGTCACCATGGTCCAACTCGGCCAGGGCCTAATCGCCGCCGCCATCATGTGCTGGATCGACTGGGTTCTCTTCCTCTTCGTGTTGGCGATGGCACCCGGGCTGTACGTGATGACCAACATCTTCCGCCATCGCCTGAGCAAGGCGACCCGCGACGTGCAAGAGAGCTTCAGCCGCGTCACTGCCTCGCTGGCCGAAGCGGTCAACGGCATGCGCGTCACGCAAGGTTTCGCGCGGGAGGAAGTCAACGCCGGGCTCTTCCGCTCGCTCATTGCCGACCACTCCCGCTACAACTTGGCGGTCAGCCGGGCCTCCGCCCTTTATCTACCGATTCTGGACCTCAACACGCAGTTCTTCACGGGCGTGCTGCTGGTCGTGGGTGGCTACCGGGTGCTGACGCCCGAGATCGGCATGCCGCTGGATGGGCTCATCCAATTCCTCTTCCTCGCGGCTCTCTTCTTCCAACCGGTGCAGATCATCGGGCAGATGTACAACCTCGCGCTGATGTCCATGGCCGGAGCTGAGCGCGTCTTTCGCTTCCTCGACACCGAGCCCGACTGGGAGGACGCCCCTGACACCAAGCCGGTCCAACTGAACGAAGGCAAGGTGGAATTCCGTAACGTGAATTTTTCCTACGACGGCAAGGCCCAGGTCTTACGGGAGGTGAGCTTCACCGCCCGGCCCGGCACCACCACCGCCCTGGTCGGGGAAACCGGCAGCGGCAAGAGCACGATTCTCTCGCTCGTCTCTAAGTTCTACCTCCCCTCCGGCGGCGACGTGCTCTTTGATGGTCAACGGAGCGAGGCCATCACCACCCAAAGCCTCCACCGCCACCTCGGCGTCGTCCAGCAGCAGAACTTCCTCTTCACCGGCAGCGTGCTGGACAACATCCGCTTCGGCAAACCCGAGGCCACGGTTGACGAAGTTTGGGCCTGCTTGGAAAGCCTGGGCTGCAAGGATTTGATCGAAGGCCTGCCCGAGGGCCTCGACACCATCGTGGGCGAAAAGGGCACCGGCATCTCCCTTGGCCAACGCCAGCTCATCTGCTTTGCCCGCTCCCTGCTCCCGGATCCTAAGTTTATTCTGCTGGACGAAGCGACCAGTTCCATTGATGCGATCACCGAGCTACGGCTGCAAAACGCCCTCACCATGTTGCTCGACGGTCGTACCAGCTTCGTCGTCGCCCACCGCTTGAGCACCATTCGCCGGGCCGACCAGATCATCCTCCTCAGCCACGGGCGCGTCCAGGAAGTGGGCAACCATCGCGATCTCCTGGCCCGTGACGGCGCCTACGCCAAGCTCTACCGCCAGTTCACCGACGCGACGGAGTCGGTCAAAAATGAGCTTTAGCCGCACGGCCCTTTCGGGCGATACTTCCGCATGCGTCTGGCTTGGACGGTGGCTTTTCTTTTTTGGCTCGGCGGCGACCCCGCTGGCATCGCCTCCGCTGCGTTGCCCAACCCCAAACGCACCTACACCAGCACGAGTCCGTCCGGCCAGTATGTGGTGATTAGCCGCGACCGTATTCTAAACGAAAACCTGCTCGACATGGCGCTGGAGGCCCGCCGACGCATCAGCGAAGAACTGGGCATGCCCCGCGACTGGCGGCACCTCGTCCGCCTCATCCCCTACGAAGCCGAGAACGAGCAGCTCAAG
>CAWUJC010000410.1:0-3544 GCA_963922355.1 uncultured bacterium
AAAGTTTGAGTACAGCTTATCATAGTCGCCGTAGAACGCACTGAACCGGCCCTTTAAGCTGTTGTTTCGGACCAAGTACCTGCTCTACGCGCTGATCCTTCTTTGGGGGGTGACCGGCTGGGACGTCTTCACCGAGTTTATGCTCCTCATCTCAGTGTACCATCTCGTCCCGATTGCCGTGGGCTTCTACCGCCTGCGCCTCGAACTAGATAAGCCGGGACAAGACTAGCTTTGCCTACCCAAACAGGCCGCGGCTTTTCTTGATCGTTTGTTGCATGCGTTCGCGGTCGCGAGCGTTTTGCATGGCTTCTTCCGGGCTGATGAGCTTTTCCCGCAAGAGGTCGGACAAGCTTTCATCAATCGTGTGCATGCCGTCGCGGGCCCCGATCTCGATCAAGCCGAGAAGTTGTTCGTAGCGGCGGTCGCGCATGGTGGCGCGGATGGCGTCGTTGACCACCATCACCTCGCTGGCCAGGATGCGGCCTTGGCCGTCATCACGCTGGAGCAAGCGTTGGCTGACGACGGCGCGCAGGCAGTTAGCGAGCTGCGCCATCATCTGGGGCTGTTGATTGGCGGGGAAAGCGTCGATGATCCGGTCGATGGCTTTGGGCGCGTCGATGGTGTGGACCGTGGCCAGGACGAGGTGGCCGGTTTCCGCCGCGGTGATCGCGGTCTGCATGGTTTCCAAGTCGCGCATTTCTGAGACCATGATGACGTCTGGGTCCTGGCGCAGGGCATGGCGGAGGGCGGTGGCAAAGCCCCGGGTGTCGGTGCCGACTTCACGTTGTTTGATCAAGCAGAGGCTGTTGGTGAAGACGTACTCGATGGGGTCTTCAATCGTCACAATGATGCCGCTGCGGGAGTTGGAAATCTCCTGTACCATGGCCGCAAGCGTGGTGCTTTTACCTGAGCCGGTGATGCCAGTCAGCAAGACGAGACCTTGTCCGTATTTGCAGAACTCATGGACAATGGGGGCGTGGCCCAGATCATCAATGCCGGGAATCTGATCGGGGATAAAGCGGAAGGCGGCCTCCAGCGCGCCACGGGAGAAGTGGGCATTGGCGCGGAAGCGGCCCAGGCCCTCCACGCTCAGGGCGAAGTCCAATTCCCAATCCTCTTCCAGGCGACCGCGCTGGCCGTCCGTGAGAATGCCCAGGACCAGGTCGCGCGTCATGTCGGGCGTGAGGTTAAAGTCGGCCAAAGGAACCAGCGCCCCAAAGACGCGGGCCATCGGCGGCGCCCCGACGGCCAAGTGAAGATCGGAGGCGCCCCGCTGGACGACTTCGGTCAGGTAATAGACAACGTCGACGATGTTCTCGGGCGTGGTGTCAGACATAACAGAAAGTGCGGACTAGTTTTTGGGCTCAACCGAAGAATTGGAGATACCTCGCAGGGCCCGGCTCAACTCCATGGGGTTGTCGCAATGCTCCATCGCGGTGTCGCGGTTGATGGTTCCGTTGCGGACCTCGGTGGCAAGAGCTTGGAGGAAGCTGAGATTGGCCGGATCGTCGCCCCGTTCGAGGATGTCGCGCAGTTCGCGGGTGCGGCCTTCGAGGAGGTACTTACGGCTGACGCCTTCGTTCTGGAACGTTTCGCAGACTGGGCGCAGGCCACCGTCCACGGTGGGGATCAGGCGCTGGCAGACCACGCCAAGCAAGAGGTTGGAGAGCAGGCGCTGCACGCCCAGGCGTTCTTCCTCCGGAAAGATGAGTTGGAGGCGTTCGACGGTTTCCACCACGTTGGCGCTGTGTAGGGTGGTCAGGACGAGGTGACCGGTTTCCACCGCGTGGAGGGCGGTTTCGGCAGTCTCCCGGTCGCGGATTTCTCCGACGAGGATCACATCGGGGCTTTGGCGGAGGGCGCGACGCAGGCCTTCGGCAAAACTTTTGGTATCGAGGCCGACTTCGCGTTGGGTAAAGAGGCAGTACTCGCTGTGGAAGAGGTACTCGATCGGGTCTTCCACCGTCACGATATGCTTCGGTTCCTGCTTGTTCAGCCAATCCAGCGTGGCCGCCAAGGTGGTGCTTTTGCCTGAGCCGGTGCGGCCCGCCACGATGACCAGGCCGGAGGGGCGGGTGACCCAGGTGCGGAGGAGGTCGGCCGGTAATTGCAAATCTTCGAGCGACGGGATGGAGATCTTAATTTGCCGCAGCACGGCCCCTTTTTGCCCCAACTGGTGAAAGAGGTTGACGCGGAACCGACCGCCGTCGCTGGCGAGGTAAGACGTGTCGAAGTCCATCATCTGGGCAGTACCGCCGCAGTATTTCCAGAACGCGTCAAGGGTCTGCGTGTTGAGCGGCGCATCGCCCAGCGTCATCAATTGGCCCTTGAGCCGGATCTGCGGCACGCGGCCTTCGTGGAGGAATAAATCGCTCGCATCGTGCTGGCGCATGGCCACGCACAGGTTGTCAATGGTCTCAATCATCCAGGGTCACAACAGCGGGAGGGATTGACTCCGCCCCGTCACGACCCGAAGATAGGGGGATAACGCGCTCGGCACAAGCGTCATGCGCGTGAGATGGCTCAAAGATGGAAACGCCTGTTACTTCCCCCGACAAGCACTTCAAGACCTGGTTGTTGACTGAGATTGTCGACTACCGGCGGCGCTCGCAATTGGAGCCGGAGGTGACCCTCCAACTGGCCCGGCGCGACACGGCCTGGATGCGCGAGCAGATTGATTTTTACCACGGCGAAGTCAAGGGCCTGAGTGGCGATTGCAACGCCGGCCTGATGGCGAGCTTCGACGACAACGAGAACGCCTTCCACTGCGCCGTGGCCTTGCAGGAAGGCATGATCGAAGCGCTGGGCAATGCGGCGCATCCCGGCCAAGTGCTGGCGCATCGCTTCGGCCTGCACTTTGGCGAGGTACACTTGGTTGGCGGCGTTGAGGTGGGCGATTGCATCACCATGGCCAAGGGCCTGCGTGAACGCGCCGAGGCCAATGAAATTGTGCTCTCGCACCCGACGGTGGTGATGTTAGGCGCAACGCCCGCGCGCCAGCCCGTCTACGAAGGTGAAAAAGAGCTGCCCTTGGTTTCCGAGCCGGTCAAGATTTACCGCCTCCCGCCGCCCTTGGTGGTCTTGCCGGAGCCCACGGCCGAAGAAGCTCCGACCGAAGCCGAAGAGGAAGAGGTCGACCCGGCAGCGATGGCTGGCATCACGACCAATCCCAATGCTACGGTTGCGGCCCGCCGCGTCGCTGCTTTGCGCGACTCGATGGAGGGTGGCGTGCCGAGTGATTACATCCCGTCACCCGAAGCCGCCGGGTTGGAGGTGAAGCCCAAGAAGCCGGCCAGTTCGCCGACCGCCACAGTGGCCGGGACGGCCAAGTTCCAGCGTCAGCGCGAAGGCCGTATCACCGCCGCGGGGAGTTACCCGGTGGTGTTCCTTGCCGTCCAGTTGGCGGCGGAAGAACTCAAGGCCAAGTCCAAGAAGTCGCAATTTGAGAAAGGCGTGATGAATCTTGTCCTCACCGGTTGGCTGCGACGCGCCTATTTGGAGCTGCTTTTATACCAGAGTGGCGATGCGATTGTGGTCGATGCAA
>CAWUJC010000411.1:0-3520 GCA_963922355.1 uncultured bacterium
CAAGACCATCGTCTTGGTCACCCACTCCGTCAAAAATCTCCCGCTCTGCGATCGCATTCTTTACCTCCATCGTGGTCAGTTGGTCTTCGATGGCGACTACGAAACCCTCTTGGAAATCCATGGCGCCGAGCAAATTGAAGCCGTCTTAGAGCTGTACGAGAACATGCCGCCGGAGCAACTTGCCGCGCAAGCGACCCTCCATCAGAACGAACTCCTCGCCCCACCACCTCAAGGCCAAAAGCTCAAGACTGCTCGGCCTCCGGGTGGCTTTGGGCAATTGACGACCCTTTGCCAACGGCAAGTCCGGCTGCTGCTGCGGGATCGTGGCTCACTCTGGCTACAACTGATTCTGCTCCTCACCTTCCCGGCGCTGGTGGCGGTCTTTGCGCTCGAAGGCTTACCCCAGGTCCGCAACCTCGGGCTCGATCTCGAAACTAACATCGTCCACACCCTGCAAGAGCAACTCTTGTACATGAAGGAGTCGTTCCAAGCGGCCTCCCTGGTTTCCGGTCTCTCCATGTTTCAGGTCATCTTGCTGTGCTTGATCGGTGCCAACAACGGGGCACGTGAAATCGCCAAGGAGAATCAGATTCTCATCAAAGAGCTCCGCGCCGGACTTTCTACTTGGGCCTATGTGACCACCAAGCTCCTGCTCGTGCTGATCTTTAGCCTCATTCAAGCCTTCTGGATGGCTTGGTTTGTGAAGACGCTCTGCGGCTTTCCCGGGAGTTTGAGCGAACAATTCCTGATTCTCTTCGCTACCACCGCGGCAGTCAGCGTCACCTGCTTGGCCATCTCTGCGCTTTCTGCCACCCCGGAACGCGCCTCTCTCCTGGCCATCTATCTCGTCGGCTTGCAGTTGCCTCTTTCTGGAGCCGTCCTCGCCTTGCCCGAACTTTTGAGCTGGATTTGCCGCCCCTTCATTGCGGCCTACTGGGGTTGGAGCGGCTACCTCAAGACCTTGGGGGACTTCCGCCAATACGACATCGTCAAGCAATCCACCGACACCTACATCGCCGACTTCCACCTGTGTCTGCTCTTCCTCGGCCTCCACATCGTGGTCGCCACACTCCTCGCTCTGGGAATGACGGCACGCAAACTCAACTCAACCGGATAACTCGACATGTCTTTCCTTCGGACCTGCTTTTTGCTCTGCTTGCTTTGCCTGGGTCCGTTGACTTCCGTCGCCAAAGACGGGATTGAAAAAATCTCTTTTCAGGCGACAGAGGAAATTTCCCGCGCTGATTTTTATATCCAGAGAACCGGTGCCCAACCGCAAGCCGCTCTCGTTCTAGCGCCGGGACAAAACGGGAACGGCCGCAACTTGATTAAGCAACAGGCCTGGCAAGACTTTGCTCGTCAGCACAACCTTCTCCTCGTCGGTGTTTCCCTCGCTTCGCCCTACCTCAAAGAAGATCGCCGGGTGGGCTACTTCTATGCAGAACGCGGGGCGGGAGACTTCCTGATCCAAGCAGTACGACAAGCCAGCGGACAAGACTTACCGCTCTTGCTCTACGGTTTTTCCGGCGGTGCCCATTTTGCCAGCCGCTTCGCCGCCTATCAACCCGATCGAGTGATCGGCTACTGCGCCTACAGTGCCTCGTGGTGGGATCCCCCCGTGCTGCTCATGCGACTGCCTCCTGGCCTCATCGCCTGCGGCGACCACGATGGACGCCGCTTCGGACCCAGCTTAATGCACTTCAAGAAAGGCCGCGCTCTTGGGCTCAAGTGGAGCTGGATCACGTTCCCGGAAACCGGCCATGGCGTACCGCCCGAACTCCCGCCCTTTGCCCGGGCTTACTTTGCTGCGCTGTTGGACGAAAAGGCTTCGGGCTGCTGGGTGGATATCGGCACGGAAGAAGTGCTTCCCGCCCAGCATGACCGCCATCCCGCTCTGACCGCTTGGCTGCCCGATCGGCAGCTTTACTCCCACTGGAGAAACATCCATGAACACTAGATCCACAATTCTTCCCCTGCTCTTTCTCCTGGTCGGCAGCTTGGCCGAGCAAGCCCTGGCGGATGACTTCTTCCGCATCGATAACATCCGCTTCTTGCAAGAGGAACCCAAGGACAAGCAAGGCGTTTACTCCTTCAAGCCGCACCCGAGCCATCGCCACCTGCAAGTCCGGGATGAATTTATTCCCTGTCTCGCCGTCACGGTTTCGGCCAAGCAGAAAATCCACCCTGACCAGCTCCAAGCCAAAGTCTATTACTACGATGCGCAGTATCGGAAGATTGCCAGCACCTATGCGCCTTCAGAAATTGAGCGCCCGCATACCACTCGGCACTACGCTTGGCCGCGCTTGATTTCGCCCGAGAAGGAAACGCTCTACTTCGCCGTTCCCACCAAAGTCCTCAAACAGAAGAACTGGGAAGCTTTGGTGGTCTTTGGCGATCGCAAGGGCATGACCGCCAAGCAGCATCCCGGCCAGCTTATGCAAAGCCGGCTCGACTATGCCGAAAAGAAACTTGTGAACTCCAAGAAAAAGGTCAAACGCAAGGCCTTCGAAACACCTATCATCGAGCACGTAGTCAAAACTCGGCACCATCAGCACAAGCAGATCACCTTCATCATTCGCCCGCCGGCTGGAGCCAAGAAACTGGAAGAAGCCGAAGGCGTTTTTGCCGTCTGCCTCCTGGCCAATAACGTCGAGGATTTGAAGCGCACCTTCATGGGCGACATTGAACCCGGGGGTCGCCTCGGGCGATACGCCGATCTGTGCGACGAACACAACATGGCCATGGTCTGCTGGGGAGCCCAAAAGATGTGGCTGACCGGGAAAAGCTGGGACGAACTCGACAAGTACGAAAATTATCGGGTCGAGCAGGCCCAAGTCGCGGTAATGGACGCTTGGGGCAAGGGCATCGAAGAAATGCACAAGAAGTATGGGCTGCCCAATGAGCATTTCCTGCTCACCGGCTATTCGGCGGCGGCTCACTTCACGCTGCGTCTGGCCATGCGCCAGCCCCACTACTTCCTCGCGGTACATGCGCACATTCCCAACAGTTTCGACAAGCCTACTCCCGAAGCCAGCCAGAGCCTCTGGCTCTTGACCACGGGAGAGTTGGATCGCGGTTATGAACGTTCGCTCAAGTTCTACCAGCGCTGCCGCGCCATGGGTTACCCCATGATCTATAAATCGATCATGCGGCTGGGGCACCAGAACCACCCGATCGCGGATGCCCTCGCTTACGAATTTTTTGACTATGCCCTGACCAAGAAAAAAGAGCGCATCGAATATCTGAACGAGTTGAAGAATCCGTTGAGTGACCTTCGCCAGGAGCGCCTGGACCACCCCAACCGGCCTTGGCTTAAGGATTTTCAAGCACCCAAATTTATCGGCGACAAGGTGAACCAAGAGATGTTCCTCGCCAAGGAGATCGACCTCGTGCCGAAACCCTTCCGCGTTCCTCTTCCCACCCAAGAACTCGCCAACGCCTGGGACAAAAATCCATGACCGACTATTACTTCAACGACATGTGGCGGATGGATTGGGGGCTCGGTAACCCCAACAAAACC
>CAWUJC010000412.1:0-3516 GCA_963922355.1 uncultured bacterium
CCCCGCCACCGCCTTTGGCCACCGCCTCCGGTCCCCACCAGAAGCGTTTTGACCCCGCCCCGGTTTCCCTCATCCCGGAAGAATTGCACGCCCCGCTCGAGCCCGACGCCGAGCCCGACCAAGTCCTGGACGTCGGCAGCCTCGACCTCATCAAATGTCTGGCTCGAGGTTACGACGTCTTCTGCATGTACGACTGGAAGGCCATGTTCATGGTCATGTGCCTGCTGATGGTGGCCGTCGCCTTCACCATTGTGGGGGCGGTCATCGCCTACAACAGCTACTTCCTCGGACTCGCCTTCTTCCTCTTCATCCAAGGCTACTTCCTGGTCGGCATCTGGGCGGCGGCCATTGCCTTCGCCGACCGCGATTACCCCAAGCTGGGCGTCATCTTTCCCTCTGCTCGCTACATTCTGCTCCCGGGCTTTGCCTGCTTCCTTGTCTACGGCCTCATGCTCGCCGCGAATTACTTTCTCGGCTTCTTCATGCTTTCGCCTGAAGTCCTCAGCGCCCAGTTTACCTTCCCGCCCACCGAAGAAAGCCAACAAGTCTTGGCCAACGAGTTTCAGTCCGTTCTCCTTTTCTCTGGCGTTACCCAACTCCTCAACTATCTCGTCATGAGCCTGTTCTTCTTCTGGCCCGGCCTCATCACCGATAAAGAGAAACCCGCCTTAGCCGCCGTCGCAGGCACCCTTCGCTACACCCTGCCCAACCTTCTCTCCCTTTACCTTCTAATTCTCATCCTGAGTTTCGTCATGCTTCTGGGTACCGCCTTCCTCTTGATTGGCTTTATCCCGGCGGCGGCCTACGCCATGTGTACCGCCGGGGTGGCCTTCCGCCAAGTCGTCCCCAAAACGAGAAAGAAGCGCCGCCGACGCTAGGGCGTGTTCACACTAAGTGAAATGAAGCGAAAAAGTGGAGTTTTGAGGCAGAAATGGCCTGATGAAAGAAAGCGAATGGGTACATTCGTTGAATTGAAGAAGGCTTTTTCTAACCAAAAGGCCGCGTTTTAACGATTTGAGACTTAGTGTGAACAGGCCCTAAGGCCCTTCACGATGCTCGCCCCAACCGCCCCCACCCGGGGTCTCTAAGACGAGACGCTCTCCAGGCAGGACGACGCGCGACACATTCGGCTCCAGCTTTATTTCTGTCCCGTCGACCTGCTTGAGCGTTTGTCGGCCACGCGCTCCGGCTTCCCCTCCCGCCAAACCATAGGGTTCTTCCACTCGATGCTGAGTGAGCAAATTGAGCGTCAGCTCTTCGAGAAAGACAAGCTCGCGGATCGCCCCGTTTCCGCCGGCGTGTTTTCCGGCACCGCCGCTTTCCGGACGCCTGGCAAAGCGCTCCAGCCGGACCGGGTACCGCCGCTCCAACACTTCAGGGTCGGTGATGGCCGTATTCGTCATGTGCGTGTGCAGGGCGCTGGCTCCCGGGCCAACGGGAGTGGCACCTGCGCCGCCGCAAATCGTCTCGTAATAACTCACGCGGGCATTCCCAAAGATGAGATTATTCATCGTGCCCTGACTCCCCGCCGCCAAACCGAGCAAGCGTAAGAGCGTATCTACCACGCGTTGACTCGTCTCCACATTGCCCGCCACCACCGCCGGGCAGCGGGCGGGATCTTCCACGTAAGCCGGAGATAAGAAGCAGGTAGGCAACTCCAACCGCACGGGCCGCATCAACCCCTCGTTCAATTCAAAGCCCCCGCCCACCAACAAGCGTAAGCCATAAATCACTGCGCTACGCACCACGGCTTCTGTCGCATTAAAATTACCGGGGTGTGTCAACGCTCCGTCCCCCGTTCCGCTGAAGTCCAACACCCAAACATCAGCCTCCTCCCGCCAACGCAGGCAAATCGGCGTACCATCATCCAGCCTTTCCGTGACGGCCCCGCTTTCTTGACCCGCGAGATGATCCCGTAACGCTTCGGTTACCGCCTCGGCGGTCGCGGCGAGCAAGCGCTCCATTTGTTGACGGACGACTTCGCCACCCGCCGCCGTCGCCAGTTCGCGCAACAGCTCGGCCCCGCGGTTAATCGAAGCCAACTGGGCATGCAGATCGGCCAAGTTCTCCTCGGGATGACGAGACGGATACGGTCCTCTTTCCAAGACCTCCCGCATCTTCGCCCATTGCGCTTCGCCGGCTTCCACCAGTTTGAGCGGCGAAATAACCACACCTTCTTCGGCCAGATTTTTCGCTCCAGCGGGCATTGACCCCGGGATGATACCGCCCAGCTCCGCGTGGTGTGCGCGATTAGCCACGTAACCCAGGAGTTCGCCCCCGGTGGGGGTTTCGTAAATCGGCGCCAGGAGGGTGACGTCCGGCAAATGCGAACCGCCCGCCGCCGGGTGGTTAACCACCGCTACATCGCCCGGCCCAAGCGGTAACTGAGCGGTGACCCGCCGCACACAGACTCCCAACGCTCCCAGATGCACCGGAATGTGGGGCGCGTTCATCACGAGTTCCCCGTCCGGCGAAAGCAGGGCGCAGGAAAAATCCAACCGCTCCTTCACGTTGGTGGACAGGGCCGTGCGGCGCAGCAACTCTCCCATCTCTTCGACCAAGTGAGCAAAGCGGTGGCGGTAAAGTTCCATCTCCACCGCCTCTGGGGCACTTGTTGCGGAGGAGGAGGTCTCGACGGAGACCGCAGCCGTTGCCTTCTGTTTAGCTGGCTTGGCTGGCTCCACTGGCTTGACCTTTAACGTGCCCCCCGACCCGACCTGGGCCAGCCAGCCTTCTTCCAGAAAGAGCGTGCTAAACATATCCTGGATGATGGCCGGTCCGGCAACGTGCATCCCGGAGAGAAGCTCCTCTCGCCGGTAGGCCGGAACGTTCTCGCCCGCCAGAGTTGATACCAGTTGATTGGGCGACGGCAGCGGTGCCGTTGGCGTCTCCGAGAACGTTTCCCGCTCCGGTTGGGCCTTGGGCAGCGAAGCCGAAACGCGCAAGGCAACCAACTCAATCTTCGCCTGCTCCGGCACGTCACTAAACATGGCGCGATAACGTTCTGCAAACCGCGCGGCTAGTTCGGCAGGTTCGGCGAAGGGAATTTGCAGCGTGGCATCCTGGCCTTGCAGACGCAGTTCCGCTTCCGCCGAAACGCGACAGGCCGGACCGTTTCCGTGGCCAGCTTGACCGTCGGTTTTGCCTTCATCCCGCCAGAGAGCCTGCGTGGCTTCCTCCGCCAAGTTCTGCTTGATGGCCTCCAAGGTTGGCAAGACCTCGGTCAAGGGTTGGAGGATCTGACGTTCAACTCGGCGCTCCGGAACTGCTTCGCGCAAGCCACGGGCACTGAGTAAACCAGAATCAGGCGGATACAGAATCGTCTCAATCCCCAACAAGTCCGCGATGCCGCAGGCGTGCAACCCTCCCGCGCCGCCAAAAGCCACCAAGGCGTACTCGCTCGGCCGGTAGCCCTCGCGCACGGAGATCGTCCGGATCGCGTCGGCCATGTGCTCGTTGGCGATACGCACCAAGCCGTTCAGCAACTCGAGGCCACTTGCGCCCGAGGCCGCCTCC
>CAWUJC010000413.1:0-3513 GCA_963922355.1 uncultured bacterium
GGAGCAACGACTGGCCGCGCTCGCCGCTGCGGTTGGTACGATGCGGTCGCTTCCCGTTATGCCTGCCTGGTCAATGGCTTCGACAGCTATGCGTTGACCAACCTCGACAACCTCGACGGGTTGGAAGAACTCAAGATCTGTATTGCCTACGACTTGCGCGGCAAACGCCTGGAATATCCGCCGAGTGATGCCGCCGAGCTGGCCAAGTGTAAGCCCATCTATAAGACCTACAAGGGGTGGAAGGAAAAGACCGGTAAGGCGCGGAAGTTTGACGAGTTGCCCAAAGCGGCGCAGACTTACCTCCGCGCTATCGAAAAGTACTCGGGCGCTCCGCTCCAGATCATCTCGGTCGGGGCGAAGCGGAGCGAGACTTTTAGCGTCTGACCTCTCCTGGCATGATCGCCCATCCGCAAAAGCACCAGCTCCAGACCTCTGAACTAGAGAAGTTGCCTCGTCACGTCGCCGTCATCATGGACGGCAACGGACGTTGGGCCAACCAGCGTGACATGATGCGGATCGAGGGCCACCGCGCAGGGATTGATTCCGTGCGCGATACAGTGGAGTCCGCCGGCGAATTCGGGATCGAGTACCTCACCCTTTACGCCTTCTCGGTCGAAAATTGGAGCCGCCCGCAGTCGGAGATCGACATGCTGATGGGCCTCCTTGAGCAATTCCTGCGCGACGAGTTGCCCGAGCTGATGAAGAACAACGTGCGCCTGAAGGCCATCGGCCGGTTGACAGACCTGCCGGAAAACGTGCAGGAGCAACTCCACCGCACGATCGAAGCCACCCGTGAGAACACGGGGCTGACGCTCATCCTCGCTCTTTCCTATTCCGGGCGGGTGGAGATGGTCGAGGCCTTCCACTCGGTCTTGCGCGAAATTAAGCTGGGCCACCTTGACCCCGCCCAGGTGGACGAGAAAGTCATCTCGCACCATCTCTACACGGGTTACTACCCAGATCCGGATTTGCTCATCCGGACCAGTGGCGAGATGCGCCTTTCCAATTTTCTGCTCTGGCAGATGTCCTACACGGAACTTTACGTGACCCCAACCCTCTGGCCCGACTTCCGCCGGGAGGCCTTCGTGGAAGCCTTGCAGGAATACGCCAAACGCCAGCGCCGCTTCGGGGCGGTGGACGATGTCTAAACGACCATGGCGGGCGGTAAGCAGGAACTGCGTTTTCGCGCCATCTCCTCGCTAATTCTCTGGAGCGTGGTCTTCGGGCTGATGTTCTCCGGAGGCTGGGTGGGCAAGATTGGCTCCTGGGTGGTCATCGCCTTCTTTGGACTCATGGCCCAATGGGAATTCTATCAGGCGGTGGGTTCGCGCGGCGTCTTGTTGTATCGCAAGTCGGGTCTTTTCTGCGGGTTACTCATCTTCCTCAGCTCGCTTTGGTTCCTGGTGTTAGAGCCGCACTTGGCGGACTTTAGCTGGGAGGCCGTCAGCGCCATCTTGGTGTTGAGCATCGTCGGGGGCTTGATCCGCCTCGTCATTACCGGCCAGCCGCAGGAAAACCAAGTGACGAGCATTGGCTTGACCGCCTTTGGTTTGGTCTATGTCCCGTACCTCTTTAACTACGTTTGCCTCGTGGCCTTTTACTACGAGCCGCTGCCGGAAGGCCACACCGCCGGACTCATCCTGCTCTACTTGCTCGTCGTGACCAAATTTTCCGATATTGGGGCCTACTGCTTGGGGCGTTTGTTTGGCCGTAACAAGATGGCTCCAGGCATCAGCCCGGGCAAAACCTGGGAGGGCTTTGCCGGTGGTTGCTTGAGTTCACTCGGGGTCAGTTTGCTTTTGGTCTACCTTTGCCAAAATCAGATTGCGGGTATCGGTTGGTGGGACGGCGTTTTCCTCGGCCTGCTTCTGCCAGTGGCAGCGACGATCGGCGATCTGGCCGAATCGGTCGTCAAGCGCGACGCCAAGATCAAGGATAGCGGGTCGAGCATCCCTGGCATTGGTGGAGCGCTCGACCTGATTGACAGCATCCTCTTTACCGCCCCGGTTCTCTACTTCTACCTCTACTTCGTCAAATAGGCGGCGTGGCGCTGGGCAACTCCCGGGCTCCCACAGGCTGACTAGGTCTACTCTTCTTGGTCCGGGTTATCTTCCACCGCGTGGGTGTTGATGACATAGGAATCGTAGATGCCTTCCAGCGCCATAATTTCGGAGTTCACGATGGTCATCGCGTTCTTCAGCGTCGCCAGATCTGGCTTCAGGATCGTGGAGGCTTGCAGCGCCGTGCGTCCGGTTTCTTCCGGAGCAAGCACTTCCACCTCAAAGCCCTGCTTCTGCAAACTGACGGCCGCCTGATGGGCTTGACCCGCACTTTCAAAGAAAATCTTCAGCGTCAGCTTGTGGTCTTTGAGTAAGGCTTCCGCTTGGTTTTCCAAGGTATTGAAGATTTCCTCAGCCACGCCAAGCATCGTGCTGGGGCCTTCCGTGATCGGAGCTTCCTTCATCTCGGCGGGCTTCTCTTCCGCCTTGGCCGAAGAGGCATCGCTTCCATCACAACCGGTCAGGGCCAGTGGCAGGAGGAAAAGGGTCAGCACGGTGGTGATCATCCTCCAACGCCAGGATGCCAGATGCGAAGTAGCGGCGGTCTGCATGGCGCCATCTTCCGCGTGGCCACCCCAATGTCAAGGCAGGTGCGAAGCCACCTACCGTCGTTTGCCTCGTGGCGCGGGCGGCGAGGCCTTGATCGGGTCCTCCGGCCAGTCGTGCTTGGGGTAGCGGATCTTGAGTTCCTTGCGAATCTCCGGATAAGCGTTGGCCCAAAAGGAGCCGAGGTCTTTGGTCATTTGGATGGGACGTTGATTGGGGGCCAGCAGATGTAAGAGGAGAGGATGCTGCCCGCCGAGGATTTTTGGTGTTTCGGTTTGGCCGAAGAAGTCCTGCAGTCGCGAAGGCAGGAACGGCTCGCCGCCATCCGGGTAAGTGATCCGGGCCTTCCGTCCCCCGGGAAGTTGCACGCGTTCCGGTGCGAGGCGGTCGAGAGCATCGCGCTGAGCAGGATTGAGCCAGTCCTTCAGTACTGGCATCACGGGTTGCTCGCGCACACCTTTGGCGGTGACTTCTCCGTGCGTGATCAGCGCGTAAATTTCCGCCAACTCGTCTTCGTCAAAAGCGGGGAGCTCCAAATCTGGCAGGGCTTGGCGGAGAAAAGCGACGCGGCCCAGCCAAGCTTCCACGCTGTCATCCCAGTGCTTCAGCATGATATCGCCGGACTGGATTTTGCGCGCCAGCACTTGGGCGGCGGCATCAAGGTCGGGCTCGCCGCGAGTTTCGCGGGTCAGAACCAAATCACGAAAACGGCGCTCACGGATAGCGACGACACGCTTGAGCGTTGGATCGTAGCGGGTGTCCTCGCCTTCCTGATAAGCGCCCGGATTGAGATCATGCAGCCAGGTTTCCTCCACCGCGGTGGCGAGGGAAAGCATGACCTCAACGTCTTCCCCGCCGCGTTGCTCAACCTCACGCACTTCGGCTGCGACCAGGAGCGGGGCATCCC
>CAWUJC010000414.1:0-3512 GCA_963922355.1 uncultured bacterium
GAAGCTAGATGGAACAACCCACTCAGCTGGACCGTTGGCGGCGGCGCGCCGCCCGCGGCTACATCGAACTCGGCATGCCGGAAGAAGCCGAGCGCGAATTGGCAGAAATGTCGCCCGGTGGGCGGCTGAACGAAGAGGCGATCATCCTACGCCTGCACCTCGCCCAACATTGGCACGACTGGCAACAGGCGGCGGCCTTGAGCGAGATGCTCGTCCAACGTCACCCTGCCAACGTCGAGTGGCGCATCCTCCTGGCCTACTCCGTTCGCCGCAGCGAGTCCCTCGCCGCCGCACGCCAAGTCTTGGTCAAGGCGCTGGAGAACCACGCCCGCGAGGCGATCCTGCACTTTAATCTAAGTTGCTATGCCTGCGTGGCGGGCGATCTCTCCCAGGCGCGGCACTTCCTGCGCGAGGCAATCCGCCTGGACAAGAAGTACGCCAAGGTGGCCAAGACCGACGAGGACCTCCTCCCGCTGCACGGCGAGGTCAAGGCCATCACCAAACAGGCGAAGACCCTGGCCCTGCCGCCTCCGCCTTACCTCATGGCCCTGCCGGACGAGAAGTAGACCACTTCCCGTTGAATAGATCGCCCTGGTTTTGAACCAGACCAGGGCGGGCAGCTGTTCCTTCTTTTGCTTTGGCAAAGTGCGGCGACTTCGGTTAGAACTTCCCTCCTGCCAAGTAGCATTTTGGGCTCGTGGCGAAATTGGTAGACGCGCCAGATTTAGGTTCTGGTCTCGCAAGAGGTGGGAGTTCGAGTCTCCCCGAGCCCACGGTTTACGCTGACCGAAGCGCCAGAGTTGCCGCCCTCGCGCTTTTCGCCCATGATGCGCCACCATGGGTAAGTCCACTTCGCTTTCCGACGCGCCGCAGCCTGGTTACGTTTATTTCCTCACCGCCATTGCCGCGCTGGGCGGGCTGCTTTTTGGGTACGACACGGCGGTGATAGCCGGAGCGATTGGGGCGGTCAATCAGACCTTCCAACTAGGTGCAGCCGAGGGCACTTGGTACGCCGTCTTCTGGGAAGGCTGGGCTGTCGGCTGTGCCATCATCGGCTGCGTGATCGGCGTCTTCTTTGCCGGTCCGCTCAGCGATCGCTTTGGCCGCCGCAACGGGCTGATTGCCGCCGCGCTGCTGTTGCTCATTTCCGCCATTGCCACCGCCCTGCCCCGCACCTTTACGGAGTTTGTCCTGGCCCGGATGATCGGCGGCGTGGGCGTGGGGATCGCTTCCATGCTTTCCCCGGTCTACATCGCGGAGATTTCTCCGCCCGCGATCCGTGGTCGCCTCGTGGCGATTAACCAACTGGCCATTATCACCGGCATGCTGGTGACAAGCACGGTGAACTTCTATCTCCAGCAGACGATGGGCTCCGCCGAAGCGGCTTGGCGCTGGATGTTTGCTTCTGAAGCGATTCCGGCCACCGCTTTCCTCTTGGCCCTCTTTCTGGTGCCGGAGAGCCCCCGCTGGTTGATCCAAAAAGGGCGACTTGATCTGGCCCTGGGAATCCTGACCCGGATTGGCGGCCGGCAACATGCCCAAGAAGAAATGGCGGAGATTAAGGACGCCGTCTCGCACGAGCCATCCCGGTTCCGCGATCTCTTCCAACCCGGCATGCAGAAGGCACTCCTCATTGGCATTGTGCTGGCGATCTTCACACAGATCACCGGCATCAACACCATCCTCTACTACACCACCGAAATCCTGAAAACCGCCGGCGAAAGTGAAACGCAAGCCTTCCTGAAAACCGCTTTCCTCAACGGCATCAACGTGGTCTTCACCATTCTGGCTGTGCTGACGATCGACCGTCTGGGACGCCGCGCCATCCTCCTTATCGCCATGGCTGGTATGGCCGTTTTCCTCGGAGGACTCGGCTTCACGTTCCAACACCCAGAACTCGGCACCACCATTTCCTTCCTCATGTTGATCTGCTATGTGGTCTGCTTCATGTACGGCTTGGGGCCGGGATTCTGGACGTTGGTTGCAGAAATCTACCCCACGAAAATGCGCGGCCGCTGTCTGTCCGTCGTCACCGTCTTTCTGTGGCTGAGCACCTACTTCGTCTCCCAGACCTATCCGCTCATGCTTAAGGCGGTGGGCCCGGCCTACACCTTCTGGACCTACGGACTGATGAGCCTCCTCGGCTTTTTCTTCGTCCTCGCTTTTGTGCCGGAAACCAAGGGCAAGACGCTCGAAGCGATCGAGCAGCAGTGGTTAAAGTGAGCGGAGCCCCTTTTACTGCCAGTGTCAATGAACTGGGTGATGAAAAAGGCCACCTCCTGAAAACTCCAGGAGGTGGCACCTCAACCTCACTCTACAAATCAACTAGTTACACCTTCTTTTTCCGCAGGTAGGCCAGAAGGCCAAACAGGCCGGCCATTTGGGCAAAGGTTGTCGGTTCCGGAACCGCGACGACCGTGAGTTGATCAAACCCAAAGATGTTTCCTCGTCGCGACTGTGACGAGCCGAAGAAGCCGCTTAACTCCATCGTGTCGTCCGTAATGGTGAAAGGATTGATTCGCGTTGCCGATAACGTCCCGATGGCCGCTGGATTGATCACGCCGTTGGAATCCGATTCATAAATACTCCAGGTGATGTCCCAGTCATTGTTGAGCGAATCGTAGGCAAATTCGACTTCGTAGAGGTACCATTCATTCGCCAAGCTCAGCGTCGTATTACCGCCGAAGCCAAAGAACGCATTATTCACGTCGTCAAAGCCCTGGAATTGAATGACGGATTGGGTCCCCAAGTCATCGACATCGGCGTCGGTGACGCGAGCCGCGATGGCAAAACCATCCGTGGCAAAACTTTGGTAGGCAAACCCAGGCGTGACACTACTATTGGGCGTCAGTCCCAAGATCAACGCATCGGTATTGTCGAATGTTGCACCACCGGCACCACCACCCGACTGTGTTCTGAAGTAGATGGATTGCGTGACAGAAAAATCGGCCAGCGTGCTAAAGGAATAGGGCCCAACATTGGGGACCGATCCGCTGGTATTGGTACTGAATAGTCCGCCCAGCAACCCGGCTGAGCCAGATAAACCGATGCCGTCGACACCGGTGTAACCTGGGCCAGCGCCATCGGTGGTGGTGAATTCCGTGGTGATGTCTGAGGTGTTATTCAGGTCGTATTGAATCGTCTGCGCTTGCGCGGTGAGGACGAGGCCAAGGGCCAAGCTTAAGGAGGTGATTGTTTTCATGAGTATGGATCAGGTTGAAGTGAATACGCTGATCGCCATTTAAAAACCTCACGTCTTCCAGACGAAGAATGATGAAATGTTCCACGGTGCGGCTTTTCTCCATGAAAGACCAACCGGTGCCCCTTTTCGGGCCAAGAAAGCCAATTATTCGCCCTCGACTTGCTAGGACTTGGGAGGGGCCGTCCAACCGTCTTGCCACTGGCCTTGGACCGAAACCACTTGCCGATAAGGGGGAACACCACGCTCGTTGTTGATGATCTGACTGTGAAGCATGTTCACGGCAATGGCGGCCTGGTGGCCTCTTCGGATG
>CAWUJC010000415.1:0-3510 GCA_963922355.1 uncultured bacterium
ACTCTTAACATTGGCCAGGCTAGCTTAGTCGATGTAACCGGCGACACCCTGCTAAGTAGATTCTCTGGCTCTCATGCGAACATCTTCTTCGACCAGGGAACCCTAAGAACGCAAACCCTCCAGGCAAACAAGAGTGAACTACAAGGTACGGGAACGATTATCAGCTCTGGGGTGTCTGGGGCTGGGTACCAAACACGATATGATTTTGACAACACCAACCAAGTAACGGTCGCTCTTTCTGGTGCCCAGCAAAACCTAACCCTTCGGGTAACCGGAGATGGGAATGGCGAGCTTACCGCCGGTGAAGTTCTCGTCCGCAATGGCGCTGAGGTTGCCTTTAGAAGGCTCACCCTGGGCACGAATGCAGGCGACCAAGACCAAGCAATTGTGGACGGAAGCGGCAGCCTATTGACCGTCACCAACGGCCTGAACCTTGGCTTCTCAGGCGAGGCCAGTATGACGGTGCAACGCGGGGCTAAATTAGACGCGCGACAGTTGTCCCTGGGCCAACAATTAAACAGCCGGGGTGAAATTCTCATCACCGGTCCCGGGACCGAATTCACCAGTGGCACAGGTATTGGCAGCACTACCCGAGTTGGGGTTTCTGGCCAGGGAGTCTTCACCCTGGAAAAAGGCGCGAGTGCGCAAACCCACAACTTCTACGTGAGTGATGGCACCAACGGCGTCGGCACCGCCACCATGAGAGACCCAAACACGACTTGGACCACAAGCAACCTGTATGTTGGGCAATATGGAACAGGAACCCTGAACATCGAGAATCAGGCCACATTGGAGGTTACCTCTTTCACCAACGTTTCGAACTTTGCAAACACGGGTAATTTTCTCTCTGATCCCGTGGGCAACATTTTCTTCAACCAAGGTAACCTAAAGACGACCAACCTCCGCGCCAATCGAGACAACCTGCATGGCCAAGGGTTGATCATGACGAACGGCTTGAGTGGCCTCGGCTATGGGGTCCTCGACTTTAACGGCAACACCTCACTCACCGTTCTCGCCGATCAGAATTTACCCATTCAGATTTCCTTAACAGAGGATTCAGAAATAGGGACGGATGTGCGTTTTCGTGGCGGGACCGATTTCGCGATTTCCCGTCTATACCAAGGAGCCCAAATCAATTCCAGCCAGCAGGCCACCGTCCAAGGATCGTCCACCAGCTTAGACGTCATTGGAGGCGTCACGCTCGGCGTCCACGGCAGCGGAAACCTGGTAGTTGAGCAAGGTGCTACCCTAACCACGACGGACATCGTCGTCGCTGAAAACGACGGTAGCTCGGGTGAACTCATCGTCCGCGGCCCCAACTCTAATGTTCAGGTAGCTGGCTCCATCTACACGTCCTACTTTGGTGGGAACGGCAATATCACCATTCAGGATGGCGCCAAGGTGGAAGCAGACTCACTCTACTTAGCCTACAACTCCTACCCAGACCCACAGAGCACAAGCAAACTCACCATTGAAGGCGCGGGCTCGGAACTTACGCTCACCCGGGCCTTTGAAACCGGTAGTGGCACGGCTCTCATGAACCTACGCGATGGTGCCACGCTGACGACCACCGACACCTTGATTGGATCCAATCTCCCGAGCACCGATAACTTGGCACCACCCCGCTTTCGAATTAGCGACAACGGAACCACCTGGCACAATACAGGTTACTTGAAGATCGGCGACCACAGTGGCTTTGCCCACGTCTCCGTTCTGGATGGGGCAAAACTTAACAGTACCGGCGTCACCATTGATAGTTCGGACTACCTGGACTCCATGCAGGGTCCCAGCAGCCTGACCGTCTCTGGCCCCGGCACCAAGTGGACCGATAGTGGCTCCACGGTTGTGGGGAGCTATGGGAAAGCGCAGGTCAGCATCCAGGATGGCGCGGAAGTTATTTTTTCCGGGCTTTCAGTGGGAGGAGTCGCCGGTTCGAGCGGCGAGGTCATCGTCAGCAATGGCGCTCACATCACCTCCACGACCTTACGGATTGCATCAGGCGGAGGCGACGACGCCAATGTCCTGATTACTGGAGCGGGCACCCGATGGACCGATACTTTTGAAACACGCCTCGGTGGCTCCAGCCTCGGTGACGGTTCAAGAACCCTCACCGTCACCGACAATGCCCAGTTCCATGCAAATATTTTGAAGATCGGTAACACGGCCCAATTGAAGATCACAGCCGGAGGCCAAGTACTCACCAACACTCCCGTCTTGCGGTCCTATAACGCTTCCCCGTTGGCGAATCTCTATGTGTCCGGCTCGGGTTCTGCGTTTGTCTCCACCTCCAGCTTCGATATCCACAAAGGCAACCTAACCATTGCCGACGGTGGCCAAGTCAACGTCGCTGATGACCTTGTCCTGGGCTCGTTTCTTAATCTTCCCACCGAAATTAACCTCTACGTTTCCGGCGATCGCATGCTCAACGTCGGCACGGACGGGACCGGCAGCTTTACCAACGATAAAACCGTCAACCTGTACGCTGGAGCTGGTCTAGCGGCGGGCACCTACTCCCCCATCACCGTGGGAGCGGACACCGGTGAGTTCCTTGGCTCCGGCACCTATAACGCCTTTGGCGGCGTGTGGAACGACGCCGCGCACACCTTCACGGTCGGTTCGCTGATGGACGGGAGCGGCGGCATCGATGATCAAGATCTCACCAATCAACGCTACGGCTTTAGCTTTGACGGCAACCCCGCGGACATCCTGACCGCCAGCTTTGGCGCGGGGGCGGGCACGGCCGACTTCAGCGTGTTGCAACTCGCGCCGGGCATCATCGGGGACGACAACCGCATCCTGGCCGCCTTCGATTTCACTACCGATCTAACCGCCGGCACGGAAGTCCTGCTTTCCTACTTTGTGGGTGAAGACTTTGATCCCGAGAACTTCGCCATCTGGCACACGGCCGACGGCGGGCTGAATTGGACCCTCTTCACCCCCGAGACTTGGGCGTTTGGCGATGGTTGGCTCTCGTTTGTCGTCGACGGCTTCTCCGGCTACGCCATCACCGTGCCAGAGCCGACCACCGGCAGCCTCGCCCTGGGGGCCGGGTTGGCTTGGCTTTTGCGCCGGCGACAGCGTCAAGCACGTTCTTAACGCAGCTTTGCCCCGATTTGATGCTGGCAGAGCAAACGAGACACGAGTTCTTCCCAAAGAGCCTTTAGCGCCGTTTTGACGCATCTTAGCGTTAAAAAAACCGACTTTGTGAAAAGATTCACAAATTGAGCCTTGCGCTCGATAGCTGGGCGCTTAACTTGTCCTCATGGTTCACGGTCACGACAACGAAATCGCCTACAATTCGAAGGTAGAGGGTAACGTCGTTATGACGACTCTTGACGCTTCGATTAACTGGATGCGCAAAAGTTCGCTCTGGCCGATGCCGATGGGCCTGGCCTGCTGTGCGATTGAGCTGATGGCCGCCGCCTCCAGCCGCTTCGATATTGCCCGTTTTGGCGCTGAAGTGATGCGCTTTTCCCCTCGGCAGAGCGATGTGATGATTGTCGCCGGCAC
>CAWUJC010000416.1:0-3508 GCA_963922355.1 uncultured bacterium
CAAATCACTTCAAGGCTTCGGCTCCAGTCGGCCTCCGGCCTCCCTGCGCCGCAGCCTTGAACCAAACCCACAACCCAAACACATCCGGCAATCACTCCATTAACTCCGGACCTAATCGTGGGGCCCAAGCACTACTTACGATCCAGAGAGCTCGCTCGTTTTCGACGAGGGTACGGCAAGTTTTAACAGCCTAGCCCTAGGTTCTGTGGACATTCATTTGAGCCATAGATAAATCCCTGCCAAGTGAAGGAAGGCGAGGAAGCTGGAGGAGGTTTTGTCGTAGCGCGTGCTCACCCGCCGGAAGTGTTTGATCTTATTGAACATGCGCTCGATTAGATTGCGTTCTTTGTAGAGGTGACGGTCATAGCTTCGCGGGGTGATGCGATGGCGTCGGGGCGGGATGACCGCCTCGGCCTCCATCCGCTCAATGGCTTCGATAATGAAGTTGGCGTCGTAGCCTTTGTCGGCGATGACGGCCCGAGGCTCAAATCCTTCCAGCAAAGCCAAGGCTTGGTTGTATTCGGCGCTTGCTCCCGAGGTGAGGATAAAACGCAAGGGGTTGCCGTGGCTGTCGCAAAGGGCATGTATCTTGGTGCTTAAGCCTCCGCGGCTGCGGCCGAGCGCTTGGAATTGCTGCCCCCTTTTGCCCCAGCGGCCTGCTGGTGAGCCCGCACGATGGTGGCGTCCATCATCAGCCATTCGGTGTCCGCGCTCACGGCTAAGGTGTTGAAAATCATCTGCCAAACACCCAGCCGAGACCAGCGCCGAAAGCGCCGGTGAGTCGAGTTCCAGTTGCCGTATTCCTTCGGCAGGGAACGCCATCGGGCTCCGTTTTTGCCCACCCACATGACCGCCTCCACAAAGCGGCGGTTATCTCCGGCGCTGCGGCCCGGATCGCTCTTTTTGCCTGGTAACGCATCTTTGATCCGCTGCCACTGATCTTCTCGTAACTGTCGCTGATAACTCAGTTTTACCTCCCTGTTTCCAGCAAGGTATCTGATTTACCTGTGAATGTCCACAGAATCTAGAAGGAATAACTTCGGTAGGCATTTATTTTGCTGATCCGGTTTTTGATGGCACTTCCAATACCAATTCCGCCGTTGTCTCTTTTGGTATCTCCGAATTTGAAGCGGTGGGAGTTCCGGAGCCAACCAGCGCCGGGTTGCTCACGGCGGCCTTGCTTGCTATCGCTTTGCGTCGTCAAAGAGCCAAGGAGTAAAGACTCTTGTAGGTGGGTTTGGTCTCAAGAGCGTAAAAGCCGGGCAAGTGCGGTCCCGGCTTTTCGCCTTGCACGTGAGCAAACTGTTTTGCCGGGCAGCCACGTACCTTGGACCAACGTCTGAGTCACGATGGCAGGGACCCCTACTTCGCGGAGGTTGAGCTTTTCCACCAACAGCTCCAGGGCGCGAGCGCCTGTCAGCTCTGGATTCTGGTCGATCCCGGAAATCCAGGGCGCTTCGTCCCAGGCGTTGAGCGCCGCAAAGCCGATTTCCTCGGGAACCCGAACCCTGGCTTGAAGGAGTCTTTCGTAGATGTCCGTCCCGCTCGCAACGATGACATCGGGCTGCTCGTTTTTGAGCCAGGGAATGACTTCCGCATCGCTGTATTCTTGGCAGAGGAGGGGGCGGACCTGCTCTGCCGCCGGTAGATCGGTTTGAATGGATCGCACCCCGGAAGTCCAACCGTAAAGTGTGCGCGTATCGCTTTCTTTCGGCATGGCAAGTCCGATGCGGCGATAGCCAAGTTTCTGCAGTTCGAGCATGGCCAAGCGAGCGCTGTGAAAGTGTTGGTGAGACACCAAGTTGAGCTTGGGTTGCTGTAAGGTATAGCCGAACGTAACAACACTGAAACGAGAGAAATCGAAGTCGATCGAAGCGTTGAGTCCGGGTTGCGGAGGGAGCAGAATTCCCTCAATGTTACGGGCACGTAGAATTTTTTTTAGGCGGCTGGCACTGTTGCCACTATTCATGCCGAGGACATGTTCTTCTACCCGGTAGCCAAGAGCTTCCGCACGCTCACATGCCCCTCGATGGTAAGCTCGGAAGATGCGCGATTCTTGCCAGGATGGCATTTCTTTAAACTGATGGGAAAGCCAAGCAACGGTTGCTTTGTAGCGGGAAGGATGGAGTTGCTTGCGATAGGCGGCTAAACCTGCCAGATAGGGGTCGGGCTGATATCCGATTTGCTGGGCGAGTCGATGGACGCGCGCAATCGTCTGGGCTGGGAGATTAGGGTGGCGCCGCAGCGCCATGGACACCGTTGATTGAGCCAACCCAAGTTTTTGAGCTAAGTCTTTTTGCGTGAGACGTCTCTTGCTATCCGCATTATAGTCGGAATTTTTCATCAGAGCGATTTGTCCAAAGTTCCATTCCAGCATAAAGATGTGTCGAAAGCAGGATAAATCCTGTCGTTCATCGAGAGAACCCAGCACAACAACAGACAATCAGAAGGCCTTTGATTCTGTCTTTCTAAAGACCCCGTGGCCCAAATTGGGGTGGACGTCAGGATCACTGGATTGGAGCCGAAAAGGTGATCGGTGCGTTGGAACATGCTGCCTGTCAATCGGGAAGATTACCCCAAACGATTACCGTGGATAACGGGCCGGAGTTCGCGGGCAAAACGCTGGATGCCTGGGCCTATGCTAACGACATACATCTTGACTTCATACGTCCCGATAAGCCGACCGAACTCGACTACATCGAGTCGTTTAACGGCAAGCTACGCGACGAACTGCTGAACGCTGAGATCTTCTTCTCCTTGACCGAGGCCAGGAAAACGCTTGAACAACACCGCCTCGATTATTATACGAAGCGATCCACAGTGCTCTGTGCTGCCGGCCACAGGCCGAATACGCCCAGCACACCGTGGGGCATCAACCCGAGGCCCTTCCTATACCCCAAATCCTCACACTGCCGCTGGCCTAAACAACCGGAGCATTTCATCACCTTGTTCACGGAGTGCCTTCCAAATGACCCAGTTCTAGTCGGTCACGTCACCCTGACCAAGCCCACGATAGGTTTACAAAAATCTGTTAATTGAATACTCTTTAGAAAGATCTCCAGGAAGTAAATGCGGCGCTTCAGTATCTTTCTTTTTTAAAAACTAAGGCCCAACTAATGGCAGTTCTTATGGATAAAGGCATTCATTTGTTTAGGAGAACACAAATGATACACCGTCTTGGTTTTACGGAATGAACTAATCAGTTTAGTCAACTTGGGACGAGCGCCAGTATGAGTCTTCCAAATCATCTTCAGCATTTGCCAGGAAACCTTACTCAAATCGCAGCCATTAGGCTGATCGACGGATCCCGGGAACAAGGAAGCCTTAATTTGCCTTTTGAGAGCCCACCACAAATGAATCCTAAGTGGATGATCCACAAAGATAATTGTGTCTGCTTTTTGGAACCGTTCTTCAATCAGATGCCAGCTCCCCCAACCATCAATAATCCATTTATCATAGTGACTGATGGCACTTAGACTTTTCTCCAATTCAGCCCGCGGTGCCGGCT
>CAWUJC010000417.1:0-3507 GCA_963922355.1 uncultured bacterium
ACCTCCCTTAAAGCGGGCGAGATGCTCTTCATCCGCGCCGAGGATGAGGCGGGTAACGTTTCCAGTGCCCAGGCGCGCGGCAAGTAGCGTCCAGAGTTTCGCGTTGCCCTTGGCCAGTTTTGGCCCAGCCTAAACGGATGGAATTCTGGGGCATTGAGAACTTCGCGCTCTTTCTGCTGGCGTCTCTGATGGTAAGCACCATGCCGGGGCCGGACCTGCTTTATCTCACTGGCCGGACGCTTCAGCAGGGGAAATCCGCGGGGCTCATGTGCGTGCTGGGCATTTCTGCCGGGTGCCTCATCCATACGCTGCTCGCGGCCTTGGGGCTGTCTGCCTTGTTGCTGACCTCAGCGATTGCGTTCCACGCGGTAAAGTGGGCCGGGGCGCTGTACCTGATTTTTTTGGGGCTGAAGCTGCTCTTCAGCAAAATAGAGCGCCAGCAAATAGGCGAACTGAAGGAGGCCTCCTTGGGGAAGGTCTTCATCCAAGCTTTTTTGACCAACCTGCTCAACCCAAAGGCGGCGCTGTTCTTCCTCGCGCTGCTGCCGCAGTTCATTGCGGCCGATGCGGGTTCCAAGACTGCAGCTTTCTTGCTCCTGGGAGTTATTTTTGTTCTCGAGAACGCTCTGTGGTTTCTCTTGGTGGTGGTCTTCATGGCTGCACTGGGCGGCTTCTTTCGCGGTTCAAGTCGCGCTCGCCTGATCTTGGATAAAGTCACCGGGACGCTGTTCATCGGCTTGGGCATTCGCTTGGCGATGGAGGAACGGGTTTAACCAACAACGCAACACACATATGAATTGGAAACCGGAAGCATTTCTTGATCCCCAGGCGACGGCACATTGGGAACTCTTTGCAGATTGCGAACACGTCTGGGAGGCGCTGCCCAAGATTAAAGCCTACCTCAAAGAGAACCTGGAACCCGTGGTGGAAGCCGAATACCTCGGTGCCCCGCTGCACAGCTACGTGGAAGAGGACAAGGTCTACATTGGGAAGGGGACGGTGATCGAGCCCGGCGCGGTAATCAAAGGCCCGGCTTGGATCGGCGAGAACTGCCAGATTCGACCCGGCGCTTACATCCGTGGCAACGTCATCGCGGGGAACGGCTGCGTGCTGGGGAACTCGAGCGAGTTCAAAAACTGCGTCCTCTTCGATGGTGCGGCCGTTCCGCACTTCAACTACGTCGGCGATTCGATCCTCGGGGCCAAGTCCCACCTTGGCGCGGGCGTGATTTGCTCGAACCTGAAGCTCCAGGCGGACGAAGTTATTGTGCGCTACGACGGGGAAAGCATCCCCAGCGGGTTGCGGAAGTTTGGCGCGATTCTGGGTGACCATGCCGAAGCGGGCTGCAACGCGGTGTTGAATCCCGGCACGGTCATGGGGCGTTACAGCTTGGTCTATCCGGGTTGCCAGTGGCGAGGGGTGCTGCCGGAGAAACAGATCGGTAAATCACCCCAAGAAGTGTTTCCGCGCCGGGATCTTTAGCGCCTACGCTTGGCTTCTCGCCATCGCTCAATACACGCCGTCGAAGAGATCGTAGTACGTCATATCGTAGTAGCCGGCGTCGGCTTGGCGGTTGGCGAAGTTCCAGGCGTTGAAGAAGTCGAGCAGCGGCCAAACTTTTTCCTGGTTGCGGAGCACAGCGTACTTGAACTTCCACTTCTTCCAGTCGTCTTCGCTGGCGATGGCGTTGAATTCGCGCACGAAATCCTGCGTTTGCGCAAGGTCGATCTCGATGAAGTTATTGGGAAAGTCGCCGACCAAGCCTTCGTAGACGCTCATCGTGTTGAGCTTCCATTCGTAGGCGCCGTTTTGGTCAAAGATCACGTTGTTGAATCGGTAAGCGCGGTTGGCGATGAAGGCGTAGACGCGGTAGCTGTCGTCGCCGACGAGTTTATCCTGGTAGCGGTTGCGGGCAGGCAGCAACTGCAGGGCGGAAACGTCGCGCGCCAGGGTAGCGCCAAGCTCGGGCCAGGGCTGGGTGCTGCTGGCGTCGCGGTTGACTTTCACGAAGACGATGCTGGGCAGGTAGCGGTTATAGACGTTGCCGGTGGTCATCGTGAGGGTGGAAAGGGCTTTCTCGAAATCCTCGAAGGTGGTGATCTCGGCCGGGAGGTCAGCCAGCTTTTGCTTCTGGCCCACCGGGGTGTTGAGCGGATCGGCTGGACCGCTCACGCGTTCTGTCATCCGGCGTTGGATTTGGACGAGGACGTTAGAGATGGGGTCGTGCGCCCGCATGGCGTCGTCTCCGCCGCGGCCTTCACCCGGGAAGGGCATCAGGTAGAGAAAGTCTGTGCCGAGACCTTGGGTCCATTTGCTTCGGAAGGTTTTGCGCTCCTCCGGCGGGAGGAGGCGGAGGAAGTTGTCTTCAAATTCCTGGCGGAGGAAGGTCATGAAGGTCCAGGTCGCGACTTTCTCTTCCACGCCACCCCAGTAGGTGTACATCACCACCAGCGAGTAATAGAGTCGCTCAAAGCCGCTGTAATCGATGATCCAGAAGGTGGGTGGAATGCCGCCGCGCCTCCCCCAAAGCACATGGGCATTGGTCTCGTTGCGCAGCACGGTCAGCCAGGCGTTGGGGTCTTGCTGCTGGCCGTCCCAAATGTCTTCCACTTTGAAGCGCGCGAGTTTGTAGGAATCGAGCATCTTCGCGTAGGCGTCTTCGTAGGCTTCGTTACTCCAGACGGAGTAGTCCATGAAGTCCTTCCAGGATTTCTGGCCCAGCTCAGGCTTGAGGACGGAGGGATCGATTTCCGGATCGAGGTAAAAAATCCAGAAGTAGTCTTTGATGGCGTAGGTGGCGGTTTTGCCGATACAGACCGGGCCTTGAATCATGCCGCTGATCATCAGCTTGCTGTTCTCCAGCATGAAACGCGAGCGGCTCATCGCCGGGATATCAGCAAAGACCTCAAACGGGTTAATGCTTTTGTAATTGTCGGCCGCCTCCGGCGTCGTGCTCCATTGGGGCTGGTAGAAGAGTTCCCCCAGCCGAGCTAAAGCCGCATCGTCCACGTTCCAGACGAAGTGTGATTTCTGCACGTAAGGCTCAGTGACTTTGCGGAGGCGGTAGTAGACCTTTTGGACGCTGGGATCAAAGAAGGGCGTATCGAACGGGCGGGAGGTGACGATCTCCGTGATCGCCTCGCCCGGGGGCGTGATGGAGCGCACCAGCTGGAAGACTTCGCCCGGGGCTTCGGCAATGGCGATCCGCGAGAGAAAGACGTGCTCGAAGATGTAGCGCGAGACCAAGCCGCTGCGTGGATCGGTCTGATTGAAGAACGCCTCCCACTTGGCTACGGCGGCGGGATGGCGAATGGTTTCCAGCGCGACGCGGGCTTTTTGGCTGGGGCCAACGGAGCCTTCGCCCACCCACATGCTCAGCGTGCTGAATTGTTCGGTGGGAATCTTGGGCAGGCCGAAAGGCATCCCCCCGGCGGGGTTTTTCTTCAACCAGGCGGTGACGCCTTCGTCGCAGGGGCAGTCCTGACTGACGCGGCGCAGGTAAAGGGG
>CAWUJC010000418.1:0-3495 GCA_963922355.1 uncultured bacterium
GTGGCCCGGTCCGGTTCCCCAGGCCGACGGCACGTTCGCAAACGCGAAGAAAGCTCGCTGCACGGACGCGGGTAAGGCGTTGACCGTCCAAGACGGCGGCACCGCGCTGGTGGCTTATCACCCAGAGCCTTATTTCTACCCGACTTCTGAAGAAACCGAGGCAAGGGATCAACGCATCCGCAGCCTCCGCCTGGCCATCTTCTTTCCCTTGATGGCGGGTCGTGAGATCGATTCCATCTGGTTGGGCGACCGCCTCATCACCCAACATTCTTGCATCACCTCCACCCCAGCTGAAGATGACTGGATCACCTTCCACGACGGTTCCGTCTGCTACGGCTTCTACCCGCTCCTACCGGAGTTCACGTCGTCCTCGCTCGGGCGGCGCCTCTACGTTCGCCGGATGGGCCACTACCTCGCCCTGGAGCTCTATAATTTCCAGGAACACTTTTTCACCCCCGGGCGCTATTTCTCGCCGGAGGAACTCAACCGGCAGAACAACGGCTTTGTCTTTGAACTCGGGCCCACCGAGTTGGCCGGCCAACCCGAAAAATTCCTGGAGCACCTCCGCACCAGCACACTCTCAGATTACACAATCTCCGGTATGCGCACGATACACTATCAGCGGGGCGAGACTAAGCTAGGGATGCGCTACACGCCCGAAACCATGACGCACCAGTACCGCACGATCCAGGATCAAGTGGTGCCGACTGATCGCTTGACGGTGGAAGAATAGATGACTGAATCGCCATTGTGGTTTTTGCTGATTCGTTATAAACCATAAGTTCAAAATAGAACGAGACTAATAACTAGTCACTCATCTCGCTTGAACTTTGAAATTCGCCATTCAAATCGGAAATATTTCCTCAAAAATTCCAACTGCAGACTATTTCAGTGTTGGTGATGCCATTGAATTATCTACTGAATTACATCAGGAACATTTGATCATCTATTGGAACCACGTCGCCATACCGGTTTCCTATAAATATGATTTGAGCGTCATCGTTGACGACATCCTTGAACTGATAGAATTTTTATTAGATGAAAACGCAACAGAGAAAACGTTGCAATGGGCGTCAAACACCTTTCGGGCCTCTTGGGTACTGCGTAAAGATAAGGATCAGCTCACAATTGATAGTAATTGGGAATCCATTTCAGGAAACATTGAGCCACTATTAAACGAACGTTCGACCCTTGAAATTTCTTTGGCTGATTTTTTAGCCGAGTGGAAAGAAGTTCTCAAAGTTTCCTATTCTCTTGTGGAAGACTGCTCCGGAGATGCTGAATTTGAGGCTACAAAAAGTCAGATTCTGAATTATATCAATAACATCCCAGGAGAGGGGCTTTTGTATAGGTAATCCCAGAACTGAATTACCTCCTTTAATCCCCCGGAGTTGAGGAAGCCACCGGGGAGTGGTTGCCGAGCAGAAACGCGGCGGACGTCGTGGGGACTGGGGTTGTACTAGGAGATCGACGCCCGCCGCGCAGGTTGGGGGAACTGGTTAGGTTAGACTTTTATCTGTATTGCGAAATCTATGCCAAGTTGCAGGCGAACCGCCGCCCGATGAGGCAACATCTCGCTTGATCGGGTTAATCTTCTCCGTTCGTTAGGGCCTCGTGCAAGGTATGGAGGAGCGTCCCGGGGCCACCGCCGCGGATGTCGCCGCTCAGCTCCCAGAACATGCCGCCGCCCAAGCCTTCGTCCTGGAGGAACTGGACCTTGCGCCGGATCGATTCCGGATCGTCGTACGTGATCCAGGTACCGCCGTCCTTGTTCGGGTTATAGAGATAGGGCACCTCGGCGATCGGGTCCCAATGCTTGGTGTAACCAGCTTGGCTTTCCCGTTGGGCGATGTCCCAATAATCGAAGATCCCCGCCTCGTAAGTACCGCTGGGCGCTGCGCTTGGCCCGGGCTGGCGCAAGCCGTTGTTGGCGGAGCCGACACCTCCCCAGCCCCGGCCGTAGAACCCCATCCCAAGGACCAGCTTCTCGGGTGCCACGCCGTCATCGAGATAAGCCTGCACCGCGTCTTTGACCGTCAGCGTGTCCGCCACGTCGGGGCTGTCCATCGGCGTGTGGTGGTTGGTCGTTTTCTCCCAAGCACCGTGGAGATCGTAGGCCATGATATTGATCCAGTCACACACGGCAGCAATGCCGGACGGTTCCAGGTTGGCGATCTTGTCCAACCCGGCCGGTGCCGCAATGGTCAAGTAGTAATACTTCCCGTCCTCGGCTCCGGCGGCGTCGAGCTGGCGGCGGCATTCGGCAAGGAGCTTGGTGTAGTTCTGCTTGTCCTCGGGCCGACTCTTGTTGCTGGCCAAGCCGCCTCCGCCCGGGTACTCCCAGTCGAGGTCCACGCCATCAAACTGATACTCGCGGACAAAGCGCACCGCCGAAGCGGCAAACTTCTGGCGCGAGGCAGCCGTCAACGCCACGTCGGAGAACTCGCCCGAGAGCGTCCAGCCGCCGACCGAGATGAGCGTCTTGACGTGCGGATGCGCCTTCTTCAGGCGAATAAGCGCGCCGTAGTTGCCCCGTAGCGGGGTATCCCAGGTGTCATCGCCAAAGGGCTTTTCCACCGCGGCCCAGCTATCGAAGATCGCCACTTCGCCGTTTTGGATTTTGGCAAACGCGTAGTTGATCACGTTGAGCTTCTCGGCGGGGATGTCAGACACCTCGTAGTTGCGTCCGTAGATCCCCCATTCAGCAAAGTAGCCCACAATCTTCGGTCCCTGGATGTCCGGGCCGGGACCAGGCGTCGGATTCGGGGTTGGATCAGGCTCTGGCGTGGGCTCGGGATCCGGAACCGGATCGGGTTCGGGCCCTGGATCAGGCGTCGGATCTGGTTCTGGAGTCGGATCGGGCGTGGGGTCTGGGGTTGGATCCGGTGCGGGAGGCGTCGTGCCGCCTCCACTGGTCCCGTTGAAGCTCACGTTGCTGAGCGAGCCGGTCATGTTGCCGGGCGAAGCGTTAAAGCCGACGTTGAGCATCGCGCCGGGCGCAAGCGTGGCGCTCCAGCTTTCCGGCGTCATGGTAAAGCTGCCGTCGCCGTTGTTGACGATCCTCGCGTTCCAGGCCGAGGCGATGGTGCCGGGCAAATTGAACTTCAGCGTCCAGTTGCTGATCGGCGCGGTGCCGTTGTTCTTCAGCTCAAGGTTGCCGGTGTAGCCGCTCCCCCAATCGCTGACTACGCGGAAGCTAATCGTGACGTCACCAATCGTTACCGTGTTGCCGCCCGGACCGGGCGTAGGTGTCGGCGTTGGGGCGGGATCAGGTTCAGGGGTTGGCTCAGGATCCGGGACGGGCGTGGGCTCGGGATCAGGCGTGGGGGCCGGTGGCGGCGTGACGGTACCACCGCCACTATCTGCTGCCGCACGGAGCCGAGCAGGCTGGAAGGTCGCGCTGCCGAGCCCCCCTGGATTCGTGATTAAGCCAAAGCTGGTCGACTCCCCCGGCAAGAGGTCCTACTTCCAGCTTGCACCTTTGCCCACATACTT
>CAWUJC010000419.1:0-3468 GCA_963922355.1 uncultured bacterium
GTGGAGCATGGCGCCAGGTGCCCACTTGTCGCGCAGGCGGAGAAGGAGCCGGTTGGCGAGCTCGGTCTTTTCTTCGCTCAACGCAGCGGTGTTCCACTCCGGGCTTTCCATGTCGACGGCGGAGTTGAAGGTTGGCTCGCCGCCCATGGTGAGGCGGACGTCGCCGGCTTCGAGGCGTTCTTCCACCTTGTCGCCAAGCTCGAAGATGCGCTTCCAGACGGCATCGCTGTAGGGTTTGGTGGTGCGGGGGCGGTCCTCGATCCGCTGGAGCGACATGTCGAACTCGAAGTCGGTCTCTACCGGCTCACTTTTCCCGGTGATGGGGGCTGCGCTGGCCGGCTCGGGCGTAGCGGCGAGGGGGATGTGGCCTTCACCGGTCACCAGGCCGCTGGTGGCATCGAGACCAATCCAGCCCGCACCGGGAAGGAAGACTTCGGCCCAAGCGTGAAGATCGGTGAAGTCCTCTTTTGCCCCCACCGGGCCGTCGACCGGCTTGATGTCGGGCGCAATCTGGACGAGGTAGCCGGAGACAAAGCGTGCCGCCATGCCCAGATGGCGCAGAACTTGGACCATGAGCCAGGCGGTATCGCGGCAGGAGCCTACCCCGCGCTCCAGCGTTTCTTCCGGGGTCTGGACGCCGGGCTCCATCCGTACGCTGTAGTTGATGCGGTGGTAAATCAGATTGTTCAGGTCGATGAGGTAATCGATTGTGCCGCGTTTGGTGCGGTCCACCTGGCCGAGCAGTTCGGTGAGCATGTCGCCCGGCTCCAGTTTTTTGAGGTAGGGGGCCAACTCGTGGTCGAGGATGCTGTCGTAGTGGAAGGGGCACTGTTTGGCCTCTTCATCGAGGAAGAAGTCGAACGGATTGACGACCGCCATGTCGGCAATGAGGTCGACCTCAACGCGGAACTCTTTGATCTTTTCCGGGAAAACGACACGGGCCTGGTAGTTGCCCTGGGGGTCCTGTTGCCAGTTGAGGAAATGCGGCTCGGGATTGATCTTGAGGGAGTAGCTCAAGATCGGCGTGCGGGAATGCGGCGCCGGGCGCAGACGGATAACCTGAGGGCCCAACTGCACGGGATGGGCGTACTTGTAGTGGGTCAGGTGATTAAGGGCAACGCGGATCGACATAGCGGGTATCCATTACCTAGCAGCCTTTAGGCCAAGAGGCAAAGGCTGGATCGGAGTTAAACGATCCGGTCGGTCCGGTGCTGTGGCTGAAAGAAGGCCGGTAACAGGGCATCGATGCGCAGAAGCGCCTCGCGGGTGAGCTTCCACTCCAAGCCCTCCTTGTAGAGCACACCATTCTCGAAGAGCGGGGCCAAGCCCACGGCAAACTTCGTCTTGACGTCGACACCGAATTTCTCCTGAAAGTAGGCGGGTTGGAGGTGCCCCAGCTTGAGCTGTAGAACAAATTCGCGGATCAGGCGCTCCTCTTGGCTGGTGGTGTAGGCGCGGTTGAGGGGCAGTCCGCCCGTGTTCACCCGGTCGATGTAGCCTTCGATGTGGGTCAGGTTTTGGTAGTGCACGCCGCCCAAGTGGCCGAAGCTGGCTACGCCCAGGCCGAGCAGGTCGGCCCCGCTCCAGAGGAGATCGCGGTAGATAAACTTGTGCTGGCTGGGGTCCTTCACCGCCGTGTAGCCGCTGGTGACGGTGTAGCCGGCGGCTTCCAGCTCAGCGAAGGCGTAGGCCACCCAGTCGCGTTTGGTCTTCCAACCTGCCACGGGCGCGATGAGTTTGCCCGCCTCTTTCATCTCCTTGTAGATGCCGGTGTTGTACGGCACCTCCATCTGGTAAATGGTCACCGAGTCGGGCGCCATCTCAATGGTCTTGGCCACGTTGGCTTGCCAGTTCTCGTCGGTCTCTTCGACCATCCCGGCGATGAGATCGATGTTGATGTGGCGAAAGTCGAGGCCGCGGGCATAACGCCAAGCGCGGTCAATTTCGCCACTGCGGTGGGCGCGACCGTTGATCTCCAGGATGTGATCGTCGAAGTTCTCAAAGCCAAGGGAAAGGCGGGTGACGCCAACCTCGCGCAGGGCGTCGAGCTTGCGTTCGGTTAAGGTGCCTGGTTCGGCCTCGAAGGCTACTTCCTCCACCTCGTCCCAGGGGAGCAGTTCTTTCATTCGGCCGGTCAGCTTGGCGAGTTGCTTCGGAGACAGGTAGCTGGGGGTGCCGCCGCCAAAATAGACGAACTTGGGGTGACGGCTCGTGAGGTAGGGCGAGGCGGCGACGCGCTCCATTTCGGCTAGTCCGGCGTCCAGGTAGCGGCCGATTTCCTCGGCGTTCTTGTCGGTGTAGACCCGGAAGTAGCAAAAGTGGCAGCGCTTGCGGCAGAAGGGAATGTGAAAATAGACGCCGAGCGGCGTGTCGACCGGAGCCTTTTGCTGGAGCACCTGCTCGACGGCGGAGAGCTGCTGGTCGTTCCAGAAGGAGAACGGCGGGTAGTTGGAGATGAAGTAGTTGCCCGCGCGCGTGTCGTCGTCGGTCGCCGCCAACAGAGGAGGGAGCTCGGGCTTGGTCGTCATCGCCATATTGTAGCACAGCTTCGCGCTTATTCCTGCGGCTAACGCATAGTGGAGGTAGGGTGGGCTATCCCTAGCCCGCCTCGCATCATGGCAGATCCTGCCCCGTTTAGACTCTCCGTCGCCGAGACGTCGGCGGCTACCGGACTTTTGTAACAAGCTCTATCTGCCTTTCATCCGAAAGGCAAAGACCTTGCCGCTGGCTGAACCGATAATCAGATAGCCGCCAGCGATGGCGGGCTCGGCCGAAACGCGTCCGCCTAGATCGTAGCTCCAGGCTTCCTCGCCGGTCTCGGCGTGGACCGCATAGAGCCGGCCGTCGTCGGAGCCGACGTAGACGTAATCGCCGGCGATGACCGGGCTGCTATCCACCCGTCCCCGAGTGGTAAAGGTCCACGTGGCCTTGCCGGTCTTGGCGTCGATGGCGTGGAGTTTCTTGTCTCGTCCGCCAACGTAAATTTGATCGCGGGTTGGGTCGTAGGCCGCCGAAGAAAAGAACGGGAAGTTGCTCGCGTAGCGCCACAGGATGTCGCCGGTCTTCAGATTAAAGGCCAGCACTTCTTTGCCGTAGGTGCCCACGTAGCCAGTGTCGCCCGCGAGGCAGACACTCGCTCCGATGTAGGCGCCGGCGTCGATCCGGCCCCATCCCTTTAACCTGTCTGCATTCAAGAGATAAATGGTTCCATCGCAGCCACCCAGAGCGATGAGACTGGGTAAGCGGAGAAGCACCGAAGTGTTTTGCCCAAGCTGTTTGCCTGGTTTTTTGGGCAGGAAGAGGATGGACGGGGTGCCATGGACATAATTCTCGGTTTTAAAGCGTGCTACTTCGTTGCCCTGGCGGTCGAGCTGATAAAGATGGTGGTCGTAACTACCGAAGGTGAGAGAGCCCCGGTTTTCGCCGTGGAGCGAATTAACGCTGCCTAAAATCTTGTTGTCGGTTTTG
>CAWUJC010000420.1:0-3463 GCA_963922355.1 uncultured bacterium
TTACACCGAGCTGCAGCGTAATGATGCCATCACCAAGAGCAAGCCGGAGAAGTCGCTCACCACGCCGCGCAAGCGCACGGGTGGCCGCAACAGCTACGGCCGCATGACCATGCGCCGCATCGGCGGTGGCCACAAGCAGCGTTACCGGATCATCGACTTCAAGCGCAACAAGTTTGGCGTCAACGCCACGGTCGAGTCGATCGAATACGATCCAATCCGCACCGCCAACATCGCCTTGCTCAAGTATGAAGACGGCGAGAAGCGCTACATCATCGCGCCGAGCAAGCTCAGCGTGGGTGACACGGTTTGCAGCGGCCCGGATGTGGATCCGACGATCGGTAACGCGCTGCCGCTGGGTAACATCCCGCTGGGTGTCGATATTCACAATATCGAGCTGATGCCAGGCAAGGGCGCTCAAATCGCTCGTACCGCCGGTGCCAGCGCCGTGCTCAACGCGGTGGACAAGGATTACGCGCTGATCAAGCTGCCGTCCGGTGAAATTCGCAAGATTCACGTCAAGTGCTACGCCACCATTGGCGTGGTGGGCAACAGCGAACACAAGGACGTCAAACTCGGTAAGGCCGGTCGTAACCGCTGGTTGGGGCGCCGCCCGCGTGTCCGCGGTATGGTGATGAACCCGATCGACCACCCCAACGGTGGTGGTAACGGCAAGAGCAAGGGTGGCGGCGGACGCCAGCACCCGATGTCTCCCTGGAGCCAGCCGGCCAAGGGCTTCAAGACCCGCAGCAAGTACAAGCCTTCCAACAAATTCATCGTCACTCGCCGCAAGAGCAAGAAGAAGAAGCGGTAAACACCTGACGATCTCCCGAACCCTCTACCACAGAAACCTAAAAAGAAACTAGCACCATGGCACGCAGCCTGAAAAAAGGACCCTTCGTTGACGACTCGCTCATCCGCAAGATTGATGCGATGAACGAAAAAGGCGACCGCAAGCCGATCAAGACCTGGTCGCGCCGCTCGATGATCACGCCCGAATTCGTCGGTCACACCTTCCTGGTGCACAACGGCAAGGTTTTCCACTCCGTCTTCGTGACGGAAAACATGGTCGGCCACAAACTCGGCGAGTTCAGCCCGACCCGAACCTTTAAACGGCATGGATCCCACACGGAGAAAGCCGGTAAATAACCCTCTACCCGGCGGTGCGATCTTCGGATTGTTTCGCCACTCAGCAGCCCTCGGGTTGCTGGTAGGACTCAGCCTTACGGGGCTCAGTCCGGCTTCGGCCCCGGCCGAGGCTCCTCGTTCATTCGAAAAGACAGAATCGGAAAAGCCTGCTTCCAGTGCTGAGAGTGAAAGCTCTCAACTGGACGCGCTACGGAAGAAAGTGAAAGAGCTGGAACGGCATAACCAGCAGCTCGTTCGCAGTTTGACCGTGGCGGATGCTGAGGCGGACTTCTTCCGGAAGGAATACCAAAAGCTGCGCTTGCGCAACGAAGCCCTGGGCGTGGATGTGCTCACCGGCGACGAAAAAGCCTTGCGTGAACGGCTGGTCCGCGCGGTCGGCGAAGGCTATCAGCGCGAGATGCAACGGCGCGAAGCCGTCAGCCTAATGGGCAATTTGCTCGCGACCTCGCGACGCATTCTAGCCAAGGCTGAAGGCATTGATGCCGAGCGACGTAGCGCCTTTGAGGTTGCCGCTCGGCGAGCCGAAGGTTTCCTGACCGGAAAGACCGCAGGTAACATCCTTCTGGGCAGCAGTCTCCAAGATGGCCAAGTCGTGAGCGTCCTCGAAGATCGCCCGGTGGTCATACTCAACATCGGACGGCTCCAGGGCGTGCAGCATGGCATGCCATTTTCGGTTCTGCGCAAAGGAAAGATCGTCGGAAAGATCACCGTGTACACCGTGGACGACCAGTTCAGTACCGGGTTGATTGAATCCCGCGAATCTCTCGGAAAAGAAGACGAAGACATTTTAGTCGGTGACCAAGTTAGAGTCTGGACCCAACGCTAAGCGGGATCAGACCCTTGGAGAACCGGCACCAACACTCAACAGATAACCAACAACTCCGGCCTTGGGGCTGGCAACAGACATGGAAGTAAAATCAATCTACCGCATGGCGCGTATCTCGGCTTTCAAATGCCGCGAAGTGACGCGTGAGATCCAGGGCCTGCCCGTGCTGGAAGCGCTGGACGTGGTCAAGTTCTGCCCCAAGAAGGCTGCTCGCCTGGTGGGCAAGACGCTCGACTCCGCCGTCGCCAACGCCGAGAACAACAACAATTTGCGCCTCCAGAACTTGGTGGTGAAGGAAGCTGTCGTGGGTGAAGGCCCGACGATCAAGCGCTTCCGCCCGAAAGCGCGTGGTTCCGCTGGCCGGATCCTCAAGCGCACCAGCCACATCCGCATTGTGCTGAGCGAGGACGAAACCCTCACCCAGCCGAAGAAGAAAGCCGCCAAAAAGACAGCGGCCAAAAAATCCACCCCGAAGAAGACCGAAGCCAAGGCCGCTCCGAAGAAGGAAGCCAAGCCTGAAGCCGAGAAGAAAGAAGACTCCAAATAAGGGGCGCGCCGCGTCTCTCTGAGAAACTTAACCAGATACGATTATGGGACAGAAAGTAAATCCGATCGGCTTCCGCGTGGGCTTTAAGCGCAACTGGCGCAGCATGTGGTATGCGGACAAAAAAGATTTCCCGGTTTACCTGTACGAAGACGCCACCATCCGGAGCTTCGTCAAGAAGCGCTTGGAAAGCGCCGCCGTCTCCAAGGTGACGATTGAGCGCGCCGCTAACCGCGTCCGCGTGAACATCCACACCGCCCGTCCGGGTGTCGTCATCGGTCGCAAGGCGGCGGAACTCGACAAGCTGAAGGAAGACATCCGCAAGCTGGTCGACCCGGCCCGCGAGGTGATGGTGGACGTGAAGGAAATCAAGAACCCGGAACTCGATGCGCAGCTGGTGGCGGAAAATATCGCCCTGCAGATCGAGCGCCGCATCTCCTTCCGCCGTGCGATGAAGAAGTCGGTCGCCACGACGATGGACATGGGTGCCGACGGCATCCGCGTTCGCTGCGCCGGCCGCTTGGGTGGTGCCGACATCGCTCGCGCCGAAGAGCAGCGCCAAGGTCGCGTCCCGCTTCACACCCTCCGTGCGGATATCGATTACGGCTTCGCCGAAGCCAACACCACCTACGGTGTCATCGGCATCAAAGTCTGGATCTGCCGCAAGAGCGAGGAGGAACTCCTGGCCATGTAAGGCTGGGCTCCGCACCAACTTTAATCTCAACGATAACGAATCATGCCTCTTTTACCCAAGCGAGTTAAGTACCGGAAGATGCAGCGCGGCAGCCGCAAAGGCTTTGCCACGCGCAACAACAAGATTGATTTCGGCAACTTTGCTCTTCAGACCCTGGATCGCGGTTGGATCTCCAACACCCAGATCGAAGCCTGCCGAATCACCATTACCCGTAACATGAAACGCAAGGGTAAGCTTTGGATTCGTATCTTCC
>CAWUJC010000421.1:0-3461 GCA_963922355.1 uncultured bacterium
GGTCTCGTTGCTCGCCGTACCGTTGGAGTTCAACGGCAAAGTGCTCGGCGTCCTCGCCGTTTACACCCAGGCGTTGCATCGCTTCTCCAATCAGGAGATTAAGCATCTCACCACGTTGGCCGAGCTTTCGGCCGTGGCGATTGAGAAAGCGCGCCTGCTCCAGCGCATCATGGAAATGGAAGAGCAGCTGCGTGCCAGCGAGAGGCTGAGTGCCTTGGGCCTTCTGGCCGCGGAAATTGCGCACGAAATCCGGAATCCCCTCACCGTCATGCAGATGCTCTTCCACGCCATGGTGGAGAATTTGGAGCTGGAGGGCGACGCCAAGCGGGACGCCGACGTCATTTCCGAAAAGATGAAGCAGATGAACCGGATTCTGACTCAGGTCCTCGGCTTTGCTCGGGAATCGGAGCCCAGCATGGAGCCGGTGGAGGTGGAGTCGCTCTTCGAGGACATTACGGTTCTCACGCGCCATAAACTCCAGCGTCAAGGGATTCAGTTGCGCCGGCAGATCTCGGCTGACTTACCTTCCTTGCTGGCCGACCGTTCGCAGATCGAGCAAGCCTTGCTTAATCTCATCTTGAATGCCGTCCAAGCCATGCCGGACGGAGGGCGGATTAGTTTAATCGCCACGACCAAAAAGCACGAAGGCCAGGCGCATCTGGCTTTGAAGGTTAAAGATACCGGGCCGGGGATGAGTCCGGAAAAGCTGGAAGAAATTTTCGCTCCGTTCCTGACGACCAAGGGGGGTGGCACCGGCATTGGCCTGGCGATCGTGCGCAAGATTGTGGAAAACCACCAAGGGAAGGTGGAGGTGCAGTCCACACCGGGCAAGGGCACCACGTTTACGTTCTTGTTCCCGGTTACCTAAGCTGAACGGTAGGTCAACGAAAAGACGTGATACGTAACACATTCGAGTTGCGCCCTTTAGGTAGATATGTCATCATCCTATCAGACAAGTATCTAGGAATTGATAATTTGTCGTGTCTCCAACGTCTAAGATGTGCTGATCGCGCATTTAGCAGACAGTTGAGACCAGAAAGTCGGGTATGAAGGGTATGAAAGAGAAGGAGAAAACCGGACCTGCCAAAGCAGCCGGTAAGAAACGTTTGACGCAACGCGAGCGCCTCGTCCGCGCTTTATCCGAGGAGATTGCGGCTGGTGTCTACGCACCAGATGTTCCCATGCCGAGCGAGAACCAGCTCTGCCAGCGGTTTTCCGTCAGTCGCGTTACGGTGCGCTTGGCCCTGGATGTGCTCCAAAACCGTGGCTTGATTCACCGTCAACACGGTCGCGGCACCTTTGCCCATTCCGTGGAAGAGCGGCAGTTCCGTGCTCCCGCCATGCTGATGCTCGACGGCTTAAACGTTCATTGCCATGCCTGCTGGCAAATGCTCAAGGGGATGGAAGTCGAAGCGGGGCGTCAGCACGGGATGGTCACGCTGCTCAACCAGAAGCCGGCCACCTGGCCCTCCAACGCTTTTGGGCAAGTCGGCGGTCTGATTGCCCGTGCTTCTTCGCTCAATCGCGAAGACATTGCCGTACTCCAGCAGCAGCATCTCCCCCTCTTTAAATTTGGGGCCGACCACGCGTACGGGGCCACGTTGAGCTTTGGCATCGACCAAGCCGCCAAGAAAATGATTTTAGCCGCTGAGAAACGCGGGGTTAGTAAGCTCCTTTTTGCCACCCTGGAAGAAGATGCCCTGGCTCACTACAAGTTGGAGCAATTGCGAGCGGCGGCCTTGAAGGTAAATCCGGCCATCCAGATTTCTGAAGCGCTGATCCTCATGTCGATGCCGGAAGCGGAGAACATGTTGGAGACGGCCTTTGAACGGCATAAGCCGGACGGCTTGATTTTGACCAATGAGTGGCTCTCGCCCACTGCGTTTGAGTTGCTTCGTCGCCACCGTCTCTCGCCGAGCAAGGATGTGTTCTACGGGATGTTCACCCACCAAGATTACCGGGCGCAGGTCCGGTCGGATTTGGCTGTGGCGCGCCTGCGCTGCAACGAGGTGGGCCAGCATATTGTCCAATACCTCCAGGAGTACAGCTACCGCCCTGAGGCGCTGCCGGACATCGACCTGACGCCGAAGTACTACGGGTTGCTGGCCGAAGCGGCTTGATCCCCCGCCTTGGCCCGAAGGGTGAGGATGAGTGGCCGGTGGTCGCTGGCGGAGATGGTTTGATAGCGGGAAGCATCGCTGTCCTTCTCCCGATAGACGAAGGACTTGGCCCGGTCGACTTGGGGCAAGAGGGAAGAGCTTACCCAGATGTAGTCGAGCACGTTGTAGGCTTTTTCTGGGTAGTAAAAATGGGTCCAACGGTCGCCCAGATAATCAGTTAACTCCAGGTCGATCAGGCTGGGTTGGTCCGGCTCGTCCGAGCGGCTCCACTCACGGATGCGGCGTAGCGTGCGGCTGTTGGGCGTATCGTTTAAATCGCCGAGCAAGATGACGGGCCGCTCCGGACTTTCCTTGGACAGGCGGTCCAGCGCGGTGAGCAGGAGCTTGGTTTCCTCCAGGCGGAGAACTTCGTCGCCCGTGAGCATGGCCTCTTTTTGATCGAACTCCGGGGCGTCTGCTTTGGATTTAAGGTGAGCGACCACCAACCCGACTTGCTGTGGCCCCGGCAGCTCTACGGTGGCGTAGAGAAAACCCCGGAGCGGGCGCAGGGTTTCGGGCATGCTGGCTCCGGTGCTGGCGCTGTGGCGTTGGAGGGTGAAGCTCTCGGTGTCCAATTGGCGAATGTCCTGCAAGGGCAGGCGGGAAAGCAGCGCATTCTGGATCCGGGAATCGTGGCCCCGAACGGTGGCGAGATGCGGGTAATCCAGCCCGTGACGTTTGAGCAGCGCTTGCAGGGCGTGGAGAAAACGATCGTCCGGCGCGGAGATGATCTCGTTCAAGGCCAGGACATCGGGGTCGAGCCGTTTGAGGATCGCCACCATGGCTTGCAGCTCGCTGGCGGGTTTCATGATGCCCTCGCGCAATTGCCCGGCAATGAAGTGATCCGAGACGCCAAAGTTGCGCAGGTTCCAGAGAACGATGGTGGTCTGGTTTGGGCTGGGAGCAGCCTCGGTCGCCTCCGTTGCCGCGTCACTGGCACCGACCCAACCGGTCAGCCAGAGCGCCGCGGTCAGCAACAGGATGCGGCAAGGGCAAGGCATGAGGGGCGAGGTTAATGCGTCAGATACGTCGTGCCTTTGAGGGCGCTTTGGTAGGCCTTCATCCAGCGGGTGCCATCGCTGCCTTTCATCTTTCCGGCTCGGACGGCGGCGTCGATCTGTTTTTTGACCAAGCGAATAAGCATGGCCTTGTCGTACTGCACATCGGCGAGGACATCGGCGATGGTGCTGCCCTCCAAGGTTTCCTCAATGTAAAACCCGTTGGGTTCTTCCGCGTCGAGAAAGACGTGCGCTTCGTTCACCATCCCGAAGAGGTTGTGTAGATCGCCCATGATGTCCTGGT
>CAWUJC010000422.1:0-3456 GCA_963922355.1 uncultured bacterium
GGCCGGGGAGGCTACGCTTGCGGACGGCACGCCGCTCTTCGGGAAAAGGCTCTCGCCCGACATTCCGCTCTACATTGATGACCCGGTAGAGCAACTCGCCTTGAAGATGATCAAGCAGGGGCAGGCCCGCAAGCTGGTGCGGGAAGAGCCGGTCCGCCTGAAGATGAGCGAGGCGGCGCTGGTCCGGAAAGAGAATCCGGAACTGGACGCCGCGATTGATGACCGCAAGCGCGAGCAGAATGGGGCCGAAGACGATGCGCCCAAAAGCGACGAACCACCCCGCGATATTGCGCTGATCCGGGCGCTTGATGTGCTTCGGGCGATCGAAGCGACCAAGCCGCCGAATAATGCAGGTCGTTAATTTGGCATCATGGCGTAGGTGCCCGGAGGCGTCGGTCCGTGATCGGGGCCAAGGTCGAGAAGCTCGTACCAATTGTTGCGCTGGTGCGGTTCATAACCGGCTTGGGTGACGAGTTCGCGAATTTCGTCAGCGCGGAGCTTGAAGGTAGTGCCGGCGGCCGAAACGACGTTCTCTTCCATCATCACGCTGCCAAAGTCATTCGCGCCGTAGGCGAGGGCGAGTTGGCCAATCTTCGGGCCCTGCGTCACCCAACTCGATTGGACGTTGGGGATGTTATCCAGAAAGATGCGACCGAGCGCCTGCATCTTGAGGTACTCGTGCGAGCCGACCGGCGTGGCGCGTAGCTTGGTGTTGTCCGGCTGCCAGGTCCAGCAGATGAAAGCGGTAAAGCCGCCGGGCGCGTCCTTGCTTTCGTCCTGGGTGTTGCGCAGACGCACGAGGTGTTCGACTCGCTCTTCCATCGTTTCCACGTGGCCGAACATCATGGTGCAGGACGACGAGAGGCCGTGCCGGTGGGCGATCTTCATCACCTCGAGCCAGTGATCACTGTCGCACTTGAGCGGCGCGATGCGATTGCGTACACGGTCGACGAGAATCTCGCCACCGCCGCCGGGGATCGAGCCCAGTCCGGCTTCTTTGAACTTCACGATCACCTCTTCCAGCGACATACCAAAGACGTGGGCAAAGTGGTTGAACTCCGGCGGGCTGAAGCCGTGGATGTTGATGTTGGGATGGTTCTGGCGAATGTGGTGAAGTAGATCGAGATAGAAGTCGATGCCCAGCTTGGGATGGTGACCGCCCTGCATCAAAATCTGCGTGCCGCCGATGGCTTCCAGTTCACGAATCTTCTCGCTGATCTGCTCGTGGCTGAGCACGTAAGCGTCGTCCTTGCTTTCGGTCCGCATGAAGGCGCAAAACTTGCAGTAGACGTTGCAGATGTTGGTGTAGTTGATGTTGCGGTCGATGATGTAAGTAACGATCTCATTACCGCGACCATCGTAGGCCTCGGCTTTGACCTGACGGCGACGCGCATCGGCCAGCATGGCCAGTTCGGGCAGCGGCGCATAAGAGAGTTCGAGTAACTCTTCGGGCGTGATGCGGGCACCGTCGAGGACCTTGTCGCGGATGGAGGCGTTGGCGAGGGGCTGGATCATCGTGATTCTGGGCTAGGTTAAATCCACGTCAGTTGGGGTGTCTCTGGCAGCACGCCGCGGTTGCGGAGGCATTCCGCAAAGGTGGCGAGGCCGCGCTTTTCGTCGGTACCCACTTGGTAGCGGATTTGCTGGGTCAGGTACTTGTATTCTTCGTCGTTGCGAGCGATTTCGGCCCGGCGTGGCATACCCTTGGCAGCAGCAGTGCGGAGGGCATCAGCCACTTCGGGGCTGGCCACCTCTGCTCGCATCGCCCAGACGGCAAAGACGAAAGGGAGGCGTTGCCACTGCCACCAGGCGGCACCGAGGTCGAGGTGGTGTTCCTCAGGATGCTCGTGGCGACGGGTGATGGCGCGGTCGCCAATCCAAAGGTGGGCATCGGCTGTATCGTCGTGGTCCACAAATTTGATCTCGGGCCGCTTGAGGAAGTCCTGCACGAGGACGCGGAGCAACGCCACCGAGGTGCGTGAGGCGTCGTCCACCGCGATGGTGCCAATTTCCTTGATTGGCTTTTGGTGACTGAGGATGACGCTGTGCACCGGACCCTGGCAGCAAATGCCGATGCCATCGACCAGCGTGTAGACCGGGTTGCTCAGGATGGCCATGACGGGCAAGAGGGCGACGTCGAGTTCACCGGCCTCCATGTCGCGGGCCAGGCTGGCTGGAGTCTCCAGTTTCACTTCGCCGGCAATGGCGTCGTTGAGCGGACGCGAGTTCAGGTAGGCCACCGAGCCGATGCGCAGCTTCGCCGGAACCTGCACGGCGGGAATGGTTTGGGGCTGGGCGGTCATGGTGTTTAGTTGGTGGCGAGGGTGGTCTGGGTAGTGGCCTTCGCTGGCTGGCTGGTCGGTTCGATCACCTCGTAGTAGGTGTTGCGCTGGGCGGGCTCGCGACCGGCTTCGCGGATGGCCTTTTCCAGCTTGGCGACGGTTTGTTCCTGCGGCGTGTTCGCCCCGGCCATGTGGAAGATTTTCTCCTGCTTGATGGTGCCGTGGAGGTCGTCCACGCCGTAACTGAGGGCGATTTGCGCCATGGGCAGGCCGAGCGAAATCCAGTAAGCGGTGATGTGGTCAAAGTTATCGAGGAAGAGGCGGGCGATGGCGAGCTGGCGAATTTCGTCGTACGCCGTGGCGCGGGGAATATGGGCCAGTTCGTTGTTCTCGGGTTCGAAGGCGTAGGGGACAAAGCCGGTGAAGCCGCCGGTCTCATCCTGCAGCTCGCGTAGACGGCGCATGTGATCGATCCGCTGTTCGAGCGTTTCGACATGGTGGTAAAGCATGGTCGCGGTCGAACGCATGCCGAGTTGATGCCAGGTGCGGTGGATTTCCAGCCATTCGTCGGCGGTTTCCTTGCCGCGGCAGATTTGATCGCGCACGCCTTGGTCGAAGATTTCCGCACCGCCGCCGGTGAGGGCGTCGAGGCCAGCTTCACGGAGTGTTTCCAACGTTTCTCGGATCGGGAGCTTGGCCTTACGCTTGGCGAGATGCTTGATTTCCACGGCGGTGAAGGCCTTCACCTTCATGTCCGGTGCGGCGGCTTTGATCGCCTTGATCATTTCCAGGTAGTAGTCGAAGGGCAGCGTCGGGTGGAGACCGCCGACGATGTGGACCTCAGTCATCCCGGTGTCGTAACCGGCCTTGGCTTCGACCGCCATGTCTTCAATCGTGTACTGGTAGGCGCCATCTTCCCCCTTCTTACGGGCGAAGGCGCAGAACTGGCACGAGAGGATGCACACGTTCGAGTAGTTCAAGTACATGTTGAACACATAGGTGGCGCGATTGCCGTTCTTACGCTCGCGGACGTGATTGGCTAGGTAGCCAAGGACGTTCAGATTTTGGCAGTCGTAGAGGCGACGGCCTTCCTCCGGCGTCAGGCGCTGGTCGGCGAAGACTTTCTCGGCAATGTCGGCCAGTCCGGCTTGTTCGATGAAGCGTTCCATCATGG
>CAWUJC010000423.1:0-3433 GCA_963922355.1 uncultured bacterium
CCCGGTCACGGCAGCGCCGATGCGGGACGAGCTGTTTACCACCGCCAACCTGAAGGAAATTTTGCCGGAAATTCCAAGCCCGCTGATGAGCAGCATCATCGAGAGCAACGCCTTTTCGATCTTCGATTTCTACCACCGGATCGACAAGGGCTTGCCGGCGGGACGGCCCTTTTTTCGCCTCTTTGCCGGACGGCCCTACATGAACCTTTCGCTGCTGACCGACATGATGCGGCGCTGGGGGTTGCCGACAGAACTGGTCTCCAAGTCACTCGGCGGGGACGAGGGCCTGTCTCTGCCGCACCGACCCTTACCGATATTGCGGAACTTGCCGGTTTTTGTTCGCCTCTTCTGGATGCAGGTCCGCGCGGGCATCCGGGCGCGGTCGGAGTTGGCCGTGCTTCGGCATCGCGCGGCGCAGGAGTATGAGACCTTTGGCGAACTCTTCGCCGCCAGCCGGGAAAGCTACCGCCACCTCGTGCAGGCGATGTTCATGCTCATCAGCTCAGCCGCCGGTCCGGTGGCGATGCTTTCCAAGCTCGGGGTGCTGAGTGCCCATCAGGCCCGGCATGAGACGGTGACGACCCGGATGCACCGGCAGCTCAACCGTCTGCGCCAACTCGCGGCTGATCATCCCGAATGGCAGGAACAGCTCCAGCGGGGCGAAGCGCCGGAGGATCTCGCGTTTCGACAGCCTTGGACAGATTTTCTTACCCGCTTTGGTCATCGCGGTGTTTATGAGACGGACCTGGCCAGCCCACGCTGGGCCGATGCCCCCGAGACATTGCTCCCCAGCTTGGCGCATGCCCCGGTCGAGGTGCCGGAGCCGCCGCCACTAACGATGCGCGATCGCCTCACCTGGCCACTCTGGTGGTGGAGCCGCCGCCTACTTGCGGCGCGGGAAAGGATTCGCAACGAGTCGATGCAAGGCTTTGCCGAACTGCGCGCCCAATGGGTGGCCCAGGCCGAACGCATTGGCCTGGATCCGGAGGACCTCTGGTTATTGCGCGAAGCAGAAATCCTGCGTCTGGATGCCGGGGCGCTCCCCGAGCGCCGGGAGGTGCTCAATCGTAAGTACCAACTGGAGCGCTTTGCTTCGATTCGCCTCAAAGACCTCATTCACGCCGCAGATCCGAACGCCGCCGTGATTCCCGAAGAAGGTGCAGCAGAGAGCAACGGGGCCGCGCCACTCGCAGGGCGAATTCTGGTCTCCGGTCGGGCACAGGGGCAGGCTTGGGTGTTGCAAAAACCGGCGTTTGAGCTGCCGGAAGGCTTTGATCCCAAGCGCACGGTGCTGGTCGCTCGCTCGGTCGATGCCGGGTGGATGGCCACCTTTGGCTTGGTGGCGGGCGTGGTGGTGGAGATCGGCGGCGACCTCTCTCACGGTTCGATTCTGCTTCGCGAACTGGGCCTACCGTCTCTGACCAATGTGCCGGACGCCACTCGCCGCCTGCAAACCGGGGGGGCGCTCGAACTCCGCGCGGACGAAGGCTTGGTCCGCCTGGCGGCTTAGCATTGTGATATTCTCGTGACGCCAATCTCCCAGGTTGGCGAGGAGCCAATTTACCAGTAGCCTGGGTAGATGGATTCTTTGCTTGTGGCCTCCTCTTCCGGTGGTGGGCCGATCGGCGCTCTCTTTATCGCCCTGGTGGTTATCGCGGTGGTGGTGATCTTCGTATACAAGTACTTTGCGGAGAAGAAGCGGCGGCATGAGTTGGAAGAAGTCGCCCAGGCGTTGGGCTTGTCGTTTGACGCCTCGCATAACCATCAGATGGCTCAGGAGCTTTCGATGCTCCAAGGTTTGCGCCACGGCTACAACCGCTATTGCTTCAATGTGATGAGTGGAGCCTATCAGGGGCAGCAGGTGCTTCTCTTTGATTACCATTACGAAGTCACCACCACGGACGCCAACGGCAATTCTCAGACACAGCATTTCTATTACAGCGTGACGTCGCTGACTTTGCCCTTGTCACAGCCCGGCATCCGCATCACGCCGGAGAATTTCTTCGATAAGATCGAGGCGGCGGTGGGCTTTGCCGGCATCACCTTTGAGAGCGCGGAGTTTTCCCAGAATTACAAGGTGACCTCGCCAGACAAGAAATACGCCTACGATTTCTGTAATGCCCAGATGATGGAGCACCTCCTCCAGCAGCCCGACCGCCTGCACATTGAGCAGGGGGAGGCGACGCTGGCTGTCATCCATCGCGGCGAGACGAAGCCGGACACCGTCCGGGCTCATCTGGACGAGTTGCTCGCCATTCGCCAGTTGCTGCCGAACTACTTGTTTGAGAACTAAGCGCGCTGCCGGGTGGTTTCGCCCGCCACCCACGAGCCCTTGACCTGGTAGCTGTGGGGAAATTCGGGGCGACCTTGATTGTAAGTTCGTAACTCGGCGATGAGCATGTGGATGCAGGCGGCACCGACCACGTTCTGGTTTTGGTCAATGCCCGACCAGCCTTTGACGTCGGCGGCCAGATTCATGTGTACGAGGCCGATGTCTTGCGGGACGCGAAGACCGTCCGCCTCCATCTGCTCACGAAACTGCTGATCGTTGGTGATGATGGCATCCGGTTGGTAGCGCTTCATCCACTTCTGGAGTTGGTCGAGCTTGTTGGGATGGTAAAAATCGTAGTGGAGCACGGGGGCTTGCTCGCGTTTGGGGAGGACCATCTGAGCGCGAAGGTAGGCGCCCGTGTAGCAGTCCACCGCCCGAGGTTCCATGCCGTTATGCAGCGCGACGCCGGGACGTTGGTAGCCCAGTTCGCGGAGAGAGGCGTAGGCCAGGCTCATGTTGTAGAAGTAATTGGGGCAAGCGATGTGGAAGGGATGCTCAAAGGTGTACATCTGGAGCTGCACACAGGTCATGAAGTCCAGGTCGGCGGGGGAGATGTTTTCCAGGATAGAGGTCTGCGAGATGATGGCTCCACGGATACCCCGGGTGCGGAGGATTTGCAGCGCGCGCTTCGGGCTCAAGCCTGGCTCATTGATCCAGAAGGATTCGAGGCGGTAGCCTTGGCGGATGGCCTCCTGTTCGGCGCCGCGGTAAATCGTCTTGTACCAAGGATAGATCTGCCACGCTTTGCGACGTTTCTCGGCGGAGATCCAGAGGAGGGGAGTGGGATCGGGCCGGCGTTTGCTCGAGCTGAGATACTCCATCAATTCACTCAGCTTGGCATCGGGCCGGTAGCCCATCGACTTGGCTTTACGCTGGATTTTGCGCCGCGTGGCCGGGGCGATGTCCGGGCGGTTTTGCAGAGCGGCCGAAACCGTGCTGCGGGAAAAGCCGGTGGCGGCGGCCAGTTCGCGAATGGTAGGGCGAGGGGAAGAAGGCATCAGGGATAAGGAGGAAAGGCACAGAGCTAAGGGAAGCATTTCTCTTCCGCTTGAAAAGCTGCCGCACGCTAGTGCCTAGACTGTCTAGGATAGGCTAAGCTTG
>CAWUJC010000424.1:0-3430 GCA_963922355.1 uncultured bacterium
GTCCGCACCGGTAGCACCGGCCGCGCCTACTGCGGAAACCTCCTCGTCGACCGAAACTCCCGCCCCGGTCGCCCCACCTAAGCTGCAGCCAAGCCAACCGGTACCGCCACCCATCACGGAGAACCCAAATGCGACCCCCACCGCAGAGAACCCCGTGCCGCCGGCCGAACCCACCGCCGCCGAGAAAAACGAGGCGCTCAACCTCTCGCCAAGAACGATAGACCCCACCACCTACGAGCCAGCAGAAGGGGAAGTACTCGTCCATAACGTCGCGGAATTGCAGCGGGAGATCACCCGACTCGAGCCCGGCGAGACGCTCCTGCTTGCGGACGGCGAGTACCGCGACATCGGCCACATGAATCTAAAAACTTCCGGCACCAAGGACGCCCCTATCGTGATCAAGCCGCTGAACCCGCGTCGCGTGACCTGGACGGGCGAAGTTCAATTCATCCTCTGGGGTTCTTACCTCACATTCCAGGGACTCGACCTGGTGGAAGCCACCACCCCGCCCTCCAAGGACAAGTATGAAACCATGTTCTGGAGTCGCGATGGTGCAACCGGCCTGCGCTTCACCGGTCTGCGTTTTCTTCGTTGCCAGACCGAGCACCGAGAAGACGGCAGCGCCCGAGGCGTTCTGATTGGTTTGCCCGGCGATCGCCACCGCATCGACAACTGCTTCTTCTATGATCCGATGTGCGGCATCCTCGGCCTTGGCGGCGAGAAAGCGCTCCACGAACAAGGCATCACCGGAGAATGCCGCGTCGACCACTGTCTCTTCCGCGATGCCAGCCGCTGGCGTGCTACCTACAATCAAGGTGAGGCCATTTTCATCGGCTCCGGCTTCAGCCACCTGAAGGACAACACGGTCGGCCTCATCTTGGAGTACAACGTCTTCGACCGCGCCAACGGCGACATGCACGGCGAGATCATTACGGTCAAAGCCTCGGAGAACACCATCCGCCACAACGTCTTTGCCAATGCGCCAGGCATGTGGACCCAAGGCCAACAAGGCGCCTACCTCAGCCTCCGCCACACCGACCGCACCCAGGTCTACAACAACCTGTTCATCAATCTCGGCGTCGGCATTTGGATTACCGGGAATGACCACCGCATCTACAACAACTTCTTCGTCAACATGACGGAAATGGGGGTGAAGTTTCTGGCGGGCAACGTGAAGGAAATCGTCCCTAATGAAGCCGTCATCATGTACGACGGAAAACGCTTCGACATGAACGAGCCCGACGTCTGGAGTGAGCTGAGCAAATACGGCGCGGCCTTCCGCGCCCCTCAAGGTTGCTTGGTCGCGCACAACTATTTCGGCGGGCTGGGGAAGTTTGCCGTCTATGCTCGGAAAAGTACCAAGGGCACCCATCCCCTACTCCCGCAGAACAACCGCTTCGTGAACAACGTGGTCGCTGCCGGGCCTGACTACGTCGCCAATCACCCGATGATGCGACACGAAACACCGGAGCTAAACACGACTCAACATAACCTATACCTAGTTAAGGATGACGTCCCCTTGGGCGAAGTGGGAGACGCCCCCGTCCTGGAAGAAAGCATCGGCTTCACCCCGGCGAGCCCGGATAAGCTCCCCCTACCTGAAGCCGCTAGCCCCGCTCGCCAAGCGGGTAAAGCCCTTGGTGATGAGCCCCTGCAGGTGGACTTCTTCGGTCAGCCCCGCCCCACGGACGGTGCGGTGGATATCGGGCCAGTCCAGTTCCGTGAAGACTTGGCCAAGTTTGAAACAAAGCTTCCGCCCGTGCCACCAATGCCCGGGTCGCTCCGCAACGAACCGCTCCAGGCAGCCTTCAAGCCCTTCGCCAAAAGCGTCAGCACGCAGGACTTCCTCATGCTCGACGCCGCCTTCTCCGCTGGGCCCATCGCCACCTACAGCTGGAACTTCGGCGACGGCACCACCACCGCAGGCCCTTGGAATGCGGTCCCGCATCAATGGCAAAAAGCTGGTACTTACTTGGTCACGCTGACCGTCACCGACGAATCCGGCCAGACCTCCACGATCAAGCAGCCCATCACGGTGACGGAGTAAAAGGCAGTTGAGAACGGCTCTCATCTTCCTTAAACTTAAATGATGAGTTCGGCCGAAATTGCCCAGATGACAACTCAGGAAAGGCTCCAAGCCATGGAAGCCTTGTGGGACGCTCTCTGCCATGAGAAGCCGGAACCTGCTTCGCCGAGTTGGCACGAGCAAGTCCTCCAGGCCCGTCGGGAAGAGATTGATTCTGGTCAGGCAAACTTCTGTTCGCTGGATGAAGCTCGCCAACGGCTCACCAAATGAGCCGGCAAATCCGTCTCCTGGATCGAGTTCTCGACGATCTACAAGCGGGGCTGCTATTTTACGAAAGCCGACAAGCTGGATTAGGCATCTACTTCATGGACTCCTTATTGGCTGATCTTCAGTCACTCCATCTTTATGCCGGTATTCACTCCCGACATTTTGGATTCTGCCGAATGTTAGCCAAACGATTCCCCTTTGCCATTTACTATGAATTGAATGGCGATCTAGTACAGGTCGTGGCCATACTCGACATGAGACAAGAACCTGGGAAGCTTGTCGAGCGTCTACAAGGTGATGCCTGATCCATGCGTTTTTTGGCCCGTTTGACTTACAACCTCGTCTTCCTGGTTGGTTTCTTCCTCAGCCTGCCGTACTACGGCTACCGGCTGTGGCGACGGGGCGCGCCGCTCTATCAGTTTGGCCAACGGGTCGGTTGGTACGGTTCCGGCGTCCAAGGCAAACTCAATGACGGGGCGGATGTCTGGATTCATGCGGTCAGTGTCGGCGAAGTGATGCTCGCCAAGGCGGTCCTGGGCCCCTTGCGTGAATGCTGCCCCAAGCTTCGCGTCGTGATCACCACGACCACCCAAACCGGCCGCTCCGTCGCCCGCAAGTTGGAAGATGAGCACACGACGGTCCTTTACAACCCGATCGATTCCTACTTTTTCGTCAAGTGGGCCTACGACCTGATCCGCCCCAGCCGGCTCATCCTCATCGAGGCGGAGTACTGGCCCAACTATCTCTGGGAGGCCGAGGCGAGGCGGATTCCGGTCTACGTGGTCAACGCTCGGCTCTCCGAGCGAACCGAAGCTCGCTACCGGAAGCTACGCCGGTTGGTCCGCCCCTTCCTGGCCAAGCTGACGCTGGTTTTCGCCCAAGACGAAGTCGACGTCGAACGGCTGGTCGGCGCCGGCTTTCCGCCTGAACGCCTCTTCCCCCTCGGCAGCCTGAAGTATGACGTTGCCGACGTCGACGCGGGAGAGAACGCCGCCTTTGAAACCTGGTGGCAAGGCGGCGGCTGGCCCGAGGAACGCGACGTCCTCCTGGCCGCCAGCACCCATCCGGGGGAGGAAGAAATGTTTCTCTCCCTCTTCCTCGATCTGAAGGAGGAGTTCCCCAACCTGCGGCTTCTCT
>CAWUJC010000425.1:0-3427 GCA_963922355.1 uncultured bacterium
TGATGGCCGTCCTGCGTAGTTCGTTTCTCCGGCTCAGAGTTCTGGCTGCTGCTGGGTTCCTGCTGGCGGGCTCCCACGTAGCTTCAGCCAAGCTTTCGCCGTTGGCCAAAGAGCCCAATTGGCAGGAACTCGACATCTTCCAGAAGACAATGACACGGGGCGAGTTCAAACTCCTCGTCGACCAAGTCTACGCGCCAGACGGCGTCTTTTGGCGCTACGCCACGCTCGGAAAAACCAGCATGACGGTGTACTCCACCCGGGCGAAGAAGAAGAAGCTCTGGACTTTGCAGTTCGCCCCAAGCGAAAGTGCGCGTCAAGCACGCCCCGTTACCTTTGCCCCCGAGAAAAAAGTGGGCAAACCCGGCAAGCCCCTGGCCGGGATGACCATCTGCCTCGACCCTGGCCACATCGGCGGCGAGTGGGCCAAAATCGAGGAGCGCTACTTCCGCATTGGCAACGATCGCCCCATCCAGGAAGGCGAACTCAACCTCCTCACCTGCCAGTATCTGGCCGAGCGCCTGACGGATTTGGGCGCCAAGGTAGTCTGGACCAAGAAAGACTATCAACCCGTCACGAAAGAACGCCCCGAGACGCTGATGGACGAAGCGCGCGAGGCGTTGGAAATCTGGACCGGCCGCTCCGCCAAAGGAGCCAGTAAGAAACGCCTCACCCGCGTGGCGCGAGGCCTCTTTTACCGCAATGCAGAAATCAACGCGCGGGCGGCGCTAATTGACGAGTGGAAGCCGGACCTGACCATTTGCGTGCACTACAACGCGGCGGCTTGGGGCTCCCCCAGCAAACCTCGGCTGACCAGCAAGAGCCGCCTCGTCAACTTCGTCCACGGTGCCTACTCGGCCCGCGAGCTGGAGTACGACGACCAGAAGTTCCACATGCTGCGCAACGTGCTAGACCGCATTTACCCGCACGAAGTGGCCGCCGCCGACACAATCGCCCAGCAGACGGCAAAGGCCTTTCGCCTTGGGCCAGAAACCTACAAGGGCTGGAAGGCCGTCCAGCGCGTTGGCCCCAACCCCTACGTCTATGCCCGCAACTTGGTCGCAAATCGTGTCTTCCGTGGCCCCGTCATCTTTGTCGAAGGCCCCTACATGAACGCCCGAGACGCTTACCATTGGATGGAGGCCGGGAACTACGAAGGCAAGAAGACCTTTAACGGCCGCAAGGTGGAGAACATCATGCGGGTCTACGCCAAAGCGGTGGCCGACGGCATCGTCGATTACGTGCAGAGCGATCTCTACCAGAAGACCGACTCCCGCCTCAAGGCAAAGTCCAAGTAGCGCAGGATTTGACCCAAACTACATGTCGATTTGGGGATCCGATGCATTCCCCGTCACTTTGAACTTCTTGTTCATCAGGGATTCGTCCTTCTTGATGAAGCCCATATCGTGGAAGAAGTTTTCGATCGAACCGACCACCCCCCCGTGCAGCTGGATGTACCCGTCCAAATTCAAATCCCCTTTCAGGTTCACAGTGCCGTGGGCAAAGAGCCGACTGTCATTCTTGCCATCCGGCAACGACTCCACTTCAGTAAAGGTGATAACGCCCTGGTCGGTCGCGAGATCGCCGTAGAGCGATTTAAAGTTCACCTTGGCGAGGTTGAAGTCCTTGGCCATCTTCTGCATCTTCGCCACGACGGGCACGCCGTCGCCGTTAAACGCGGTCGTCTTGAAGGTGCCTTTCCCCTTGATCATGAGTGGCTCGAGCAACTCACCCCCGCCGTTGTACTCCAGCGAAACGTCGCCAATATCCATGGGCGAGGCGAGGCCGAAGGCTTTCATGAATTTGGAGGAATTCACCCCTTTGGCCTGGAAGGTCAAGGTCATCGGTTGGCTGGTAGGAGCCGGCTTGATCGTCATCTTCCCCTCTAACTCACCGTCATAGATCGTACCTTTGATCTGCGTCAGCTCCATCGCTTCTGGTTTCGCGACAATTGGGGAAGAGAAATGTTGAATCTCGATCTTTCCGCCAAGCACGACCCGCTCGGCCTTAATCCGGCCCTTTCCAGTCAACACCCCCTGCGTCATGGTGAAGTGGCCATTCACGTCCGCGCCCTCCATCTGCATGGCGGTAAAGCCATCCTTACCGGTGATGGAAACCGAAGCGTTCTTAATGATGATTTCCTTAAACTCGACGCTCGGGATTTCCTCATCCGGCCCCACTTGCGGGCTAAACTTGGGCCAAGCGATGGCGCCATCGTCGAGCTGCTCCAGCCAGACGACCGGCGCGTTGATCGTCAGCTTGGCCATGGTGCTCTTGCCTTGCATGCTCGGCACCCCGTCAAACTCAACGATGCTTTCTTCCGCCAAAATCAGCACGGGCCGCGCGGTCGATTCTTTCACCGGTTTCTCGATCTGGTCCTTAACCGCAAAATTTAGCGGCACATGGAACCCCTTCATCCGCGCACTGGTTAGGTCGATCAATTCGATGTCCTTAATATCCACTGGCGCGTAAACGACCTCGCTCATGTAAGCTTCCAGATTGTTGATGAAGCTCTCGGAATGGAGATAGTTCTCAGCTTGGCGCAACATAATGTAGCCAGCGGAGATCAGTACGGCGACGACCACGAGGATGATGACAAATTTTTTCATGAGGGCTGGAGGGGGCAAAGGGAACATCGCCACTGGACAAATCGGCGTGCTGGGCAAAGTTGCTTCTAATGAGTGAGCTTGCCAAGTCCAAACCGACCCAACGTCTCGTCGTGGCCGTCACCGGTGCGAGCGGAACGATCTATGCCCAACGGCTGCTCAATGCTCTCGCCGAGGTGGGAACCTGCGAAGTCCACGTCACCCTCAGCGGTTACGCTAAGCAAGTCGCCCACACCGAACTCGACGGTGGCCTGCAAGTTCCCGACCAGCCCGACTTCTTCCTCCACGGCGACAAGAGCATGAACGTGCCCTTCGCCAGTGGCTCGGCCCTGATGGACGCGATGGTCATTCTCCCCTGCTCCATGGGCACGCTGGGGCGGATTGCCCACGGCTATGCCGATAGCACCATCACCCGCGCTGCTGATGTCTTTCTCAAAGAACGGCGGAAGCTGATCATCGTCCCGCGCGAAACGCCCTGGAACCTCATCCAGGCCCGCAACATCGTCACCTTGTTGGAAGCCGGCGCCAACGTCATCCCTGCCATGCCGTCCTTTTACCACCGCCCGCAAACGATCGAAGAGGTCGCGGATACCGTCGTCGCCCGGGTGCTTGACCACCTCGGCGTCGATCACGAGCTAACCCGCCGTTGGATGGAACCTGACCCCGAGGAATAGCTTCTTGCCTCCTTCCCGCATTTGCTTTTTGACAGGAAGGTCAGTTGATGTTTAATTTTCAGTAAATTCTGAAAATTAAGAAACTATGAGCACCGCCCTCCTCCAACGCAGCCCGTGGCTTCAAGCCACCGCCAATGCGTTGGAGTTCAT
>CAWUJC010000426.1:0-3417 GCA_963922355.1 uncultured bacterium
TAGAGCTTTGCGCGGCCTAGTCTACGCCAAGTATCTTCCTGGGTGACTGATTCATTATTTAGCCACCCTCTCATGACCAAGGCTGAACTTGCGAATAGCCTGGGCGTGTCGGAAAGCTGTATTGAAAAATGGGTGGCCGAGAGACGAATTCCAGTTTACCGATTTGGGCCCCGGTGCGTTCGCTATGATCTAGGCGCTGTCATGCAGGCGCTAGAAAAGTTCCATCAGCCTGCAAGTCGCCGTTTTGTACGGAGACCGTATAAGCCAAGGCGAAGAAACACACACAAGCATTCATATTCTATCCAAGGAGAATTCCATTTTTATCAAAAGGAACAAATGAACCTGCCTCTTCCTTTAATATTTCTAGGCAAATAAATCAGCTAGGTGGGCATTTAATCCATTAAAATGCATTTTTTTTAAGTTTTTTGTGATTTTTACATAAAAGAGGGTTACCACCAAATGCTGATTGCCCTATCCAATTAGGGTGGGATGTCATTTCTTCAATCAATGGAAGCTTAAAGACTTCCTGATACGATTCAGCGGACAGCGAGCAGCAGAGCTCATTGCGCCATCTCATTTGATTAGTCCAAGATCGAATGTTCAATCTTGGTCAAATCTTGAACATCCAATTTATGCCTATGGCGGTTCAAGAGCGCTTTCTGCGGTTAATACGAATTCCTACGTTTGCGTCAAAAATCAACATAACCACTTGTTAAATAGTAGGTTTAAGAAAGATACGGGAGAATTCCTGTGGAATTCTCCCGTATCTTGTTTTCATGGAGCTTACAGAGGTAAACCACGTTCCGTTGCCAAATCTTGGTCGGATCTTGAACGCCCACCTGGGGGGAGACGCCATGGATAAGTACCGCAGCCATGGGTGGGTCATCTTCAAGGACACCAAATACCGGAAAAAGGACCAATGGGTAGCCCGGCGCGTCAAGAGCGCCAAAAACAAGAAGTATGAAAAGGGTTTCCGTACGGAGCGTCTAGCTATTGCTTTTGTCCAAGAGCAAATTGCTCTTACCGGGGGAATGACTGATGAAGTTGTCGTACTAAGCGATCAACAACGGTTATTACTCATCGAACACATCCGATTTTTAGGCTCTGCCGAGATCGGTAGTCCAGGTTGGCAGGTGCTTAAATTCATAAACACAGCAGATGAGTTTGCTCTAAAGATTGTCAGTAAATTACTTGGCACAATAGGAAACTACGAAGGAAAGCATACCGAGGAAGCGATTGTTGAACCGTTATTAAAACGATTAAGTAATTCACGGACTATATGGACTTGGGGTCAAGTTGCCGAGACCGCCCTTTCAAAGAAAAGGGCCGACATTGCGGAAGTACAACTTAAGGATCCAGCCCAAGCAGCGAATCAAACAAAAGGACGGCTTCGGCAATTGGAAACAGCGGCCCAACATGCGATCATGTATTTTGGTTCCAATACGGACATCATTTCAACAAATCGTGAATGTGTAAGAGAATTTCGAATGTTTTCTGGAAAAATACGAGCCAGCGAAATGGGGCGGGAGTCTCTGGCAGACTCTACCCTTGATAAAATTGTTACTGATCTACAGAGTCTCGTTTCTATTGCTGGTGCTAGTGAATGCGGGATCGACATGTCATGTTTTGACATTGCTAAACTGTCTCGTGGAGATGTTACCAATTTCTCGCTTCCTGCGTTGGATGTTGCTCGACTCATGGCTGCCGCATCTATGAGAAGCGATAAGGTTACAATAGCATTGGCGCTTTGCTTTTTTGGAGGATTGCGAGTTAAGGAAGCCCTTCTACTTAAAGGAGAGTGTATCTGTCTAAAGACAATGAAGATATCAATTAGGGCAGATGCTACCAAAGCTAAATCTGTTGGGAAAACTCACGTAGCTGACGTGAATGGGCTAGCGAGGGAAATCGACATTTCTCCGACGCTGTATCAATGGCTAGTTGCTTATCGTTCAACTTGGAATGTTGGAAATCAGGAATTCATGGGAATGAACTACAACAAGCTGTACTATGTAGTTGATGTACTACGTAAGAGCGTAGGGATCTCTGATTGGGGGCAAAAAGATACAGGTCGTCATACCTTTATCAATTGCCTTTATTCAATGGACGTAAGTATCGGCTTGATAAAGAAGCTTGTGGGCCACTCAAAAACCAGTGAAGTAACCAAAAAACACTATCTAAAAACCGACTTAATTGAGGAAGCTTATGTTTTAGCCCAAGTTACTCCAACAAATCTTGGACAGAGCCGTAAGCAACTCCCTCTTCCCAAAAGAAAGACAAGACTCACGGAAGCCTTCAAAACACCAGATTGGGCTAAAGAATCAGTGAACGAAGGCGTTTCTGCAATACGAGTTATTGCTAAACAAGTACGGAAGATTATGCAGGAGCGCATGCGGAAGTAGACCAAGTATCAGAAGTTTAGTTCCTGAAAATGTACTGGTTGGTGTCTTCTTTGGTAACCACTCTCGGATTACGTCAAGTCATTAGCTTTTGAAAAAGTCAGCTATGTCGCATTTCAGGGCCTTCGCCAAAAAAGCTAATTCGTGACTGCTGAGCTGACGAAGCCCATTCTCGATCTTGTATACTGCGAGATTGTTGGGCCGGTCCCAGCCTAGGGAGCGCAATTTTTCGGCAAGTGCTACCTGCGAGATCCCCAAATCTTTGCGGATTTGTCTGATTCGTTTTCCGACTGGCGGCTCCTTAACTTTTTTGGTGCTGTGGGACATTCGAGATTATTATGTGAGTTTTCTGCGCTCGCGCTAGTAGAAATCTAGCGCTCGGATGCCCAGCATATCCGCGAAGGGATATTTTGCGGTTGACGCAGTTGCTTTGTTAGGGCAATCAAGAATATCCCAAAAGGGATAACTCTAGGGCGCAACTGGAGAACACTTCTCCAGACCGCCCTTCAGAAGAAAAGCCATGATTGTAACCAAAAGAATGACACAGTTGCTCAACTCAAGAGTAACGGCTTTTCTTCAAGCTGTTGAAGCTGTGGAGAATTTTGCCTCTTCCAATGGAATTGGCCAAGTTCATTCAAGGCAACCTGATACGGGAATCATCGGTCTTCAATTTCTTTTTTCGGACGGAGAAGCGGTAGAGGTCGTCTTGGAAATAATTCCGATCTTTCAAACTGAAGCCTCAGATTTAGCAGTCCGGGTTTATCACCCTGAGGATGAGGCTGAGGATGATTATTCGAGCCAAGAATATTCTGAGGTCGAGGATGCTCTTCTCGCTCTGAAAGAACATTTTCAAGCCAACTCCAGCCCACAACGACTTTGAACATGAAAAACATCCTACGTTTCCTTAAGCCTTCTTCTTTCGCCTTAATTGCAGTCTTCACCACGTTCACTCCGCCCGCTCACGCCCAGGTGGTTATCAGTGATTTTAATAACGCGGGCTTTGACGTCTATTCAGGTGGTG
>CAWUJC010000427.1:0-3405 GCA_963922355.1 uncultured bacterium
TCATCCGGCTGGATTTGGACCGTGAGGTCGCCCTTTGCCACGCGGCTGGCGGCATCGGCGGCCAACTTCATCCGTCGGGTGATGAAGTTCGCGAGGAAGAGCAACGCGGTTGCCACGAGCAAGAGGCCGAATAGCCCGACGATGATGATGATGTCGCGCGTGCGGTGGAAGGGCGCCAGCATCTCGCTTTCAGATACCCACAGGCCCACGGTCCAGGCGCCGGCGTCGTCCGGTAAACGGTAGCTCGTGTAGAAGTAGGTTTCGCCTTCGAGGACGATCCGCGCCGGTTTGGTTACCCCTTCTTTGAGGTACAGATGCTTGAGGAATTCAGCGTTGGGAGCATCTTCGATTTTGTCTCCCTTAAAGGTGCGGTTGTTGACCTCCTTGGCGAAGTGGTCCAGGTCGCCGTATTCTTCCATCTGAGGCATTTCCACATCGCGGTCTCGGGGGTGGACCACGATGCGACCTCGGCGGCTGATCACGATGATTTGCGCCGAGACAAAGGGGCGGATGCTCCAGACAAACTTCTCCAGATCAGAAAGAGCGCGGTCGACGCCGGCGATGCCCTTGAATTCGCCGTCGATCACAATAGGGAAGGTCTGTTCGACGATATACTTACCCTGGTAGATGTAGGGCTCCGTGATCATGCCCGTGTACTTGGCTAGCCCTCCACGTGAGGAAGGCGTGGGTACAAGGGCTTGCCGCTCTTCTGTCCACAGGGGGCTGTTTTCATTCTTCAGATAATCGATGACGCCGGTGCCTTCCGGTTCCCCCAGGAAGCGGTTCTTCGTTCCGCGGTAGTAGTAGCTGGTGTCCATGTCGACCAGCGGCTCGAGCAGAATCTTGGTGTCGTCTTCATGTCCTCGAAACCAGTAGGGGAGGAAGCGACCGGTCTCGTCGATGGCCTGAGCGCTGTCGGTGCTGAACGTGGAGGCGAGGAAGGCGCTGTCGGTATCCGCGCCCTCTGCGTTGGGTTCGTAGCCAAAGTAAGCACCGGTCAGGTCGGGATTGCTTTCCAGCACCGCTTGCGCGTAGGCGATCGAAGCTTCGCGATCGCCAAACATGCCGTTGCTCTGGGCGAGGGCCATGGTTTTCGGGATGGCTAGGCTTTTCACGTTCTCACGTTCAACTTCCTTGGCCACTTCGCTCACGGCGCGCTTGATGTTCTCCTTGCCGGTGCGCAGCAGGTTGTTCCGCATCATCCAAAGGGAAAACGCAATCACCAAGCCGGCTAAAAGCAGAACGACAAAGCCGCCCAGGAGAATCTTCCAGCGCAGGGACAGTGTGCTGAGTTTCGCAGAACTGGCGGTGGTGGGCATACGGCGCGGCTTTTCTGGACGGTAGACCCATAAAGCCAACCGTCGTTCACCTTCATTACTAGGCTCATTTCTTCGAGGGCACAAGCCCTAGGAGAAAATCCTCAGGTCCTGTTTTCACGGCTTGACAGCGCCGCAACAAATAATACATATGTATATCATGTCGCGAGATGCTCTATCTGATCCAATGCCCGGTCGCGGCATCAGCGAGAATCCAGCCAACCGCTTTGAGCGTCTCCATTTTGAGCACGATGAGGACATCCTCTCTGAGTTGGAGGAAGAGGACATCGTTCCGCCTAAACGCACGACCAAGTTTTATCGTGATGCCAGCGCCTCCGTGATTGCGAGTAACGACAGTCCAGATATCGGGTTCAACAAGAGCCTGAACCCCTATCGAGGTTGTGAACACGGCTGTGCCTACTGCTACGCCCGACCAACCCATGAGTACCTGGGCTTTTCTGCCGGGCTGGACTTTGAGTCGCGCATTATCGTCAAACCCCAGGCCCCGGACTTGCTGCGGCGTGAGCTCGCCGCCCGGAGCTGGAAGCCGCAAGTCTTGGCTATGAGTGGGGTGACGGATTGCTATCAGCCGGTTGAGCGTCAGTTGCGGCTCACGCGCGGTTGCCTGGAAGTTCTGACCGAGTTTCGCAATCCCGTGGCTTTGATCACCAAAAATTACCTCATCTGTCGAGACCTGGACCTGTTGACGGAGTTGGCGCGACACAACTGTGTGCAGGCCCATCTTTCCATCACCACCCTGGACACCAACCTCGCGCGGATTTTGGAACCCCGCGCTAGTGCGCCGGCTTTTCGCTTAAAGGCTTTGGCCCGTCTTCATGCGGCGGGCATACCGGTTGGGGTTTCCATTTCACCAATCATTCCGGGGCTGAATGATCATGAAGTGCCGAAGGTTTTGGAAGCCGCCGCGCAAGCTGGAGCGAGTAGTGCTTTCTACATCATGCTCCGACTGCCGTTGGCGGTTGCGCCCATGTTTGAAGGCTGGCTGGAGCAGCATTTTCCGGATCGGAAAGCCAAAGTTTTAGGGCTGCTGCGCGAAATGCGTGGCGGTCGGTTAAACAAGTCAGCCTTTGGAGCCCGTTTTCAGGTGGAGGGCGGTTATGCGGCCAACATCGCCACCATGTTTGAGGCCACGTGCCACCGCCTTGGCCTCAACCTCGGCCACGAGCCGCTCTCCACCGCCGCCTTCCGCCGTCGCATGCCTGGGCAGATGGAGATGTTTGAGTGAAAGCCGAACCCGCTTAACCATTCAGCTGCTTGCGCAGCCAGTGGCGCTCCAGGCAGCTATAGATACGAGCGTTGAGCAGGGCAGGTTTGAAAATTTTGGGCATGAAGTCCTCGGCACCGAGTTCCAGGCATTTGATCACGCGTTCGATGTCTTCTACCGCGGTCACCATGACCACGGGGATTTTTCGCAGCTTGGAGTCGGACTGGAGACGCTCCAGAGTCTCGAAGCCGTTGAGCACGGGCATCTCAATATCGAGAAGAATAAGGCCGACTTCTTTCTCGGCGAGAAGGTCGAGAGCTTGCTGGCCGTCGTGCGCCTCGTAAATGGTGGTGAAGCCTTCCTGCTTGAGGTGCCGGGCTAGGAGGACCCGCATCATCGACGTATCCTCGACAATCAGCACCGGCGTTGCCCGAATGTCTTCATCCATCCCCATGCCAGCAGACTACGCGGGCCGCTTGACGGACAAAAGTAAAGAATGGTGCCAAGTTAAAACTTGGGTCCTTCCGGCGTATCCTTGGATGGGCTCTCCGTCTCGCCTTCAGGCTCTCCGGTCTGGTCCGAGGCTTCCTGGCTGCTCAGCGGCCGAGAGGCCTCAAACTGTTTGCGATCTTCCTCGATCAGATCTTGCCGGATGGTCTTAAAGGTCGAGACCTCGTCACGCAGGCCACCGAGGGCGTCGCGGAGGGACTGCGAAGCTTGGTTGAATTCCTGAAGCGAATCGGAGGACTGGCTGGCAATCTCTGTCAGTTGTTCCATGGCCTTGGAAATTTGCGTGGCCCCTTTGCTTTGGGACTGCATGCCCTCATAGACGCTGCGGAAGCGCGGGGTAAGCAACTGCACCTG
>CAWUJC010000428.1:0-3405 GCA_963922355.1 uncultured bacterium
GCAAACGCCGTGGATCCGGCTGCGCCTATCTCGAGACCTGGCATAACGACATCTTCGACTTCCTGGAACTGCGCCGGAATACCGGAGATGAGCGTCGACGTACCCACGACATGAACACCGCGAACTGGATTCCGGATCTATTCATGAAGCGCGTGGCGGAAGACGGCGAATGGACCCTCTTCGACCCGAGCGAAGTCTCCGACTTGCACGACCTCTACGGCGCCGCCTTCGAGAAGCGCTACGAAGAGTACGAAGCGATGGCCCGCCGCGGGCAGATCAAGCTCTTCAAGACCTTGGAAGCGACCGCCCTCTGGCGCAAGATGCTGACGCTGGTCTTTGAAACTGGTCACCCATGGATCACCTTCAAGGATCCGTCCAACGTCCGCAGCCCGCAGTCCCACGCCGGCGTGGTGCACAGCTCCAATCTCTGCACGGAGATTCTGCTGAACACGTCCGTCGACGAAGTGGCCGTCTGCAACCTGGCCAGCGTCAACCTTTCCGCCCACATGACGGACGGCAAGCTGGACGAAGAGAAGCTGGCCGAAACCGTGCGCACCGCCATGCGGATGCTCGATAACGTCATCGACATCAACTATTACCCGATCCCGGAAGCGAAGAACGCCAATCTGCGTCATCGCCCGGTCGGCCTCGGCTTGATGGGCTTCCAGGACGCTCTCTACGAGATGAAGACGCCTTACGCCAGCCTGGAGGCGATCGACTTCGCCGACTATTGCATGGAAGTGATCAGCTACCACGCCATCCTCTCCAGCTCCAAGCTGGCCGGTGAGCGCGGCGCCTACTCCTCCTTCGAGGGCTCCAAGTGGGATCAGGGCCTCCTGCCCATCGACACGCTGGACCTCCTGGAGAAGGAACGCGGCGGCTACCTCGAGATGGACCGCAGCTCCAAGCTGGATTGGACTCCGGTCCGCCAGTCCATCAAGAAGTACGGCATGCGCAACTCCAATACCATGGCCATTGCGCCGACCGCGACGATCGCCAACATCACCGGCGTCACGCAGTCGATCGAGCCGACCTACAAGCACCTGTTCGTGAAAAGCAACCTCTCCGGCGACTTCATCACGACGAACCGCTACCTGGTCGAAGCGCTCAAGGAACGCAAGCTCTGGGACGATGAGATGATCGACGACCTGAAGTACTACGATGGTCTGCTCGACGAAATCGACCGCATCCCGGAAGACATTAAGAGCCTGTTCAAGACCTCCTTCGAGATCGAAGCGCAGTGGATCGTCGAATGCGCCAGCCGCCGCCAAAAGTGGATCGACATGGGCCAGAGCCTCAATCTCTACCTGCGCGAACCGAACGGCCGTAAGCTGAGCGACATGTACCAGTACGCCTGGCGCAAGGGGCTCAAGACGACGTACTACCTCCGCACGCTGGCCGCCACTCAGGTGGAAAAGAGCACCACGGACATCAATCGCCGCGGTCTCCAGCCCCGCTGGATGAAGAACAAGAGCGCCTCGTCCAACATTCAGGTGGCTCGCGAGAGCGAAGTCCCGGCCGAAGTGAAGGGCCAAGAAGCCCCCACCGCCGTTACGCCCGCCACGGACATGAGCGACGTGAAAGCTTGCTCGCTCGACAACCCGGACTGCGAAGCCTGCCAGTAAGAGAAAACTCAGACTGCAAAAATGATCAAACCACAGATTTCGCGGATTTAACCACGAAACGGCTATGACAGACAGCGGCATTACATCCATTTCATTTTCTCAAGAGAATGTTGATGCCGTTTGGCTTAAAGCATCCTCATTAGTTACTTGCAGACAAGATCTTCTCAAGTGCCAAATCAAAAGACCGGAATATGGGAAAGAAACCCCTTATGGATGGGTCATTCATCACGTCGTTCCCGTCTCACTTGGTGGCTCTAATGAATTGGATAACTTGATTCCTCTTTGGTGGAAAGCCTCCAAGGAGATTGGAGAACAATCTTTTGCAGAGGTTTCTTTAGAACTAGGAAACATCTGGGCCGCGCAACAATCCATAATCCAAGCGCAATCTAATCTGCGAAATCTGCGGATAAAAACCGCCTAAAAACTAATCTGTGGTTCACCACAACAACTCTTAGAAAAGAAGCAACCCAACCAACACCCGAGAAAGGAAACACCCCCATGTCTTGTTGCACTGTAGGAGACGAGCGGCCCGCGCCGCATGACCTGACCAAGCGTATCAACGTGGATGACAAGCGCCTGATTAACTGCAAGGCCGTCGATGTCAACCAGCTCATGCCCCTCAAATACAAATGGGCCTGGGAACATTACCTCAACGGTTGCGCCAACAACTGGATGCCGACCGAAGTCCCGATGCAGAAGGACGTTGAGCTGTGGAAGAGCAATCAGCTCACCGCCGACGAACGCCGCGTCATCATGCGTAACTTGGGCTTCTTTAGCACCGCGGAAAGCCTGGTGGGCAACAACATCGTGTTGGCCATCTTCAAGCACGTGACCAACCCGGAATGCCGCCAGTACCTCCTACGTCAGGCCTTCGAGGAAGCCGTCCACACCCACACCTTCCACTACGTGGTGGAGAGCCTCTCGCTCGACGAGCGCGAAGTCTTCAACATGTACCATGAGGTCAACGCCATCAACGACAAGGATGAGTTCGAAATGAAGCTCACCGCCGACGTGATGGACCCCAACTTCACGACCGACACGGTCGAAGGTGTGCAGAAGTTCATCAAGAATCTGATCGGCTTCTACGTGATCATGGAAGGCATCTTCTTCTACTCCGGTTTCGTCATGATTCTGAGCTTCCACCGCCAGAACCGCCTGACCGGGATTGGCGAGCAGTTCCAGTACATCCTGCGCGACGAGTCCATCCACCTCAACTTCGGCATCGACCTGATCAACGGCATCAAGGAAGAAAACCCGGAGGCTTGGACCCCCGAGTTGCAGAACGAAATCGAAGAGATGATCGAGCAAGCCGTGGAGCTTGAAATCGCCTACGCGCAGGACTGCCTGCCGAGTGGTATCTTCGGCCTCAACAGCGAGATGTTCCGCGACTACGTCCAGCACATCGCCGACCGCCGCCGCGAGCGCATCGGCCTCTCCAGCAAGTACGGCTCCAAGAACCCGTTCCCCTGGATGAGCGAAACGATGGACCTGGCCAAGGAGAAGAACTTCTTCGAAACCCGCGTCACCGAATACCAGAGCGGCTCGCAGCTCGCCTGGTAAGGAATGCGGCAATCGACTCAGGTAGGACTCGAACCTACGACCAACAGAAAGGCAGATAAAACCGACAAAAGTTAATCTTAGATTCGAGTAACTACGCAGATAAATTTGCGTTCCCGCGCAAAGCAAGTCCACGGGCGTTTCGTCCCCCATCCCCCCATCCCAAACACTCGTTCGTGGCAGCCCGGGGCCCTCACAGGCCCCGGGTTTTTTATGCCTGGAT
>CAWUJC010000429.1:0-3387 GCA_963922355.1 uncultured bacterium
ACGGCCGTCGCCATGTGGCCCGCTCCGGAGGAAGTGGCAGAGCCGGAGGAAGAGCTCCTGGAGGTTGTCCCGTGATCCTCCCCCAGCCCAGCAGCCACGAGACGCCGTCCGACGATCCGGCCCGCATCTACGTTCTCCCGAACCTCATGACCGCGGGCAACCTGATCTGCGGGTTCTGCGCCGTCTTGCTCATCTTCCAAGGCACCCTGCAACGTGAAGCTGGTGCCAGCTCGGAAGTCTGGGCCCAGACCTTTACGCATAGCCTTTACCTCATCCTCGCCGCCTTTCTCTTCGACATGCTGGATGGTCGCCTCGCCCGCCTGGGTGGAAAGGAAAGCGCCTTCGGCCGGGAGTTCGATAGCCTGGCTGACTTGATCAGCTTCGGCATGGCGCCAGCCCTGTTGGTCTTCCAAATCGTGCTGGCCGATCTCGGCAAGCTGGCCTGGATCCTGGCCGGCCTCTACCTCCTCTGCGGCGCGTTGCGCCTCGCTCGCTTCAACGCCATGGCGACGGCCAACCAAGCCAGCGCGAACAAGGAATTCACCGGCTTCCCTATCCCCGCCGCCGCTGGCCTCATCGCCTCGATCACGCTCCTGCTACTTTCCGTCGAACGCGATCACGGGCAAATTTCCCTCGGCTTTGGTAAGTACGGCTTGGCGGCACTGATGGTCCTGCTCTCGATGATGATGTTCAGCAAGTTCAAGTATCCGAGCTTCAAACACGTGGGCTGGCGCACGCATTTCTCCATCCCCAAGTTCATTCTTCTCGTGGGGGTGATTGTGCTCACGCTGTACTACCTCGAGTACATGATGGCCGTCCTCTTTGTCGGCTATCTCCTCTATGGCTTCCTACGTCCGTTCATCTCGCGCGCTTGGCGCCGCGAACTGGGCGATGAAGAGGAACCCGAAGAGTTTGTAGCGGAAAGCCAAAGCACATCTAGCCCACGGCAGAGTTAGATTCCTGAGCTGGAACATCGAGTCGCGGCGGACCATAGAGTTCTGTTAGATGTCGGGTAATCTCGCCTTGGGTTTCTGCATCCGGCAAGGGCACGTGGTGCACCGCCCCATCCTTTTCCTTTAATTTTATCAATCGATGACCCGCAACTTGCGTGAACCCGTAAGCTTCGAGTTTATCATAGAGAATAACCGTCGGGTGCTGAAAACCGTCGATGTAAATTCCCTTTGGCTTTAAATGAGCTTTCAACTCAAAACAACAAGCCAAGAAATAGTAGAGATAAGGAATACCATAGAGCAGTAACAACATCATGAACATGACAAGAAGTAAGGCTACCCCCAAGGATGGGGCTCCCGGCTTCTCTAAGATGTATCTGGCATGATACCACCTCAACAAATGAAAAGCTGCTACCCCGAAACTAAACCAGAAGTAAGCAACCGATTGGCCGAGTTGCTGAATCACCAAACGGAATGAAGATTTATGGTATTTTTTCGGCTGTTTCCACGTATAAATTGATTTCTCAAAAGCAAGCACATTTAATAATGCGACAATTTATCATAAGAATTACAAATATCCAGCAAGCTCCGTTCGATTTCAGCAAAGCAACTCAATTTCAGCTATTTATCTAAACCAATTGCGCGCCAGACGGGAGTTGCCGTTGTTGGAGCCGATATTGCCGGGGCGGGCAACCAAAGCGCTGGCGAAAAGCATTGTAAAAATGCCCCACATTTTCAAAACCCAAATCGGCGGCAATATCCAGGATGGGCTCGTCGCTCAAGGTCAAGGCCCGGGCGGCTAGGCTCAGCCTCGCTTCCCGCACGACAAGTTGTGGCGGCTGGCCGGTCCATTGCCGGGTGACGCGCGAGACATGCTCGGGCGAACGTCCCGCCAGATGAATAAACTCCGGCACCCCCAAGCGGGCATGCTCCGGCTCCTGGATGCGCTGGAGCGCTGCTTGCAGCCAATCAGGCGCTTCGGGCGCTATCTGGAAATCGTCGCCTTCTTCAAGCAGGCAGAACAGAGCAAAGAGAAACTTGCTGATGTGCACATCACGCTGCGGGGCATGCAGTAAGTCTGCGGCTAACCGATTAAGCTGGGCCAGTTGCGTACTGCCAAGGCGATACGGCGTCGGCACGGATGAAGATGCCGTAAACAAGTCCCGGGCACGGGCGGCCTGGGGCCCACGGGTCAACCAGCGATAATATGCCCCCGGGAAGGCGACGTTCATCAAGATCATCTGCCTAGAACTGCGGAAGGTATGCACAATCTTGGGATGGATAAAACAGAGGCTCCCCGGCAGCAACGGCAACTCTTGATCCTGGAGCACCTGCTGCCCTTCTCCTTCCGTAATCCAGAACACCTCGGCAAAATCATGGGTATGGAGCGGAAGCTGAAACTCCGAACGAACGGGATAGGCAGCGATCTTAAATGCTTCAACTTTTCCCGCCGTAGACTCCCATCGAAAAAACTCAGGCATATCAACTGAGCGTAATTTAATGTCATCCGCAGAGCAAGACACCAACTCTAATTCTGAGTTAATCTTCACCCTATGTCTCCCCTCAAACTTGGCATCATTGGCGCCGGTCATATCTTCTGGCGCTGCCACCTCGCTAACCTCCAGAAGATGGAGGCCATTGAACTCACTGCGGTGTGCGACCCGAGCGAGAAATCCCAGCAACGCGCTCGCGAAGAACTCCAGGCCAACGCCTACGGCGACATCCCCGAGATGCTTGCCGCGGAGCAAGAACTGGATGCGTTGCTCAACTTTTCTCCCCCCACCGTGCGCGAAGCCGTCGTGGCAGCTGCCTGTGAGCACCAACTCCCCCTCTTCGTCGAAAAACCGGCCGCTTGCAGCGTGGCCGACGCCAAGAAAATCCTCCAGCTTCTGGACGACAAGCCTGTCCCCGTTTCCGTCGGTTTTATGTGGCGCTACCTCCCGGCCGTCGAGCGCATGCGCGAGATGCTGGCTGGTCAGACGATTATCCACATCAATTCCGAGTACTTTTGCCCCGCCCTCACCAAGTGGGAAATCGCCCCGTGGTTTAAAATGAAGAACATCTCCGGCGGGCCGATCCTGGACCAGGGCATTCACTTACTCGACCTCCTGCGCCACCTGGTTGGCGAGATCACGGAAGTCACCTCCTTCAGCACCAACGTCTTTTATCCGCAAGCGGAGGATTGCACGATTGAGGACTCCTCTTCCACGCTGCTACGTTTCGCCAACGGAGCGACCGGCTCGCACTTGCAGTCTTGGGTGCATGAACCGGGGCACGGACTCATCACCGTCCGCACACCGGACTCATATCTGACGCTCAATGTGGACGGCTTTCTTACCGGCCGGTGGAGCGGCGAAGACTTTTCCTACCACCCGCCGGAAGAAACAGAGAACCCGCATGCAATCGAAGTGGCTCTTTTCTTTGAGGCGGTGCGGAG
>CAWUJC010000430.1:0-3381 GCA_963922355.1 uncultured bacterium
CCACGCCGTGGGGGCTACTCGCGCTCATCCTGGTCGGCATGATCGCCGTCTGCCTGTTCTCTGGCTGGCTGGCGGCGAGGCTGGCCCTCCGCGGCAGCCGGATCGAAGCGCTGCGAACGGAGTGAAAAATTTCAAAGGTCAAAAAGTCAAAACGCAAAGTTTCAACCCAAGCTTGAGAAGAAGCTTGCCGAACACTTTTGAGCTTTGGACTTTATCCGTTTGAACTTTGCTCGGATTCATCAGAATCCGAATCGAGCTGCAGGCGCGGGTCTTCTTCCAGCAGCTTGGTCAACGGCTCCCACTGCACTTCGTCAATTTCATTGAAGGTGATGAGGTAGATGGAGACGACCTCGGGATCGTTGTCCTTGAGGAGCGCATTAAGGCCAGCCTTGAGCGTAGCTTCGGGCGGACAGTCGGGGAAGGTGTTGGCGCAGCCCTTGTCGTCATGCTCCACGCCGAGGGCGTCGAGCCAGGCGCAGAGCATGGGGACGTGCTCCTGCACCAGCCACTGGCTAATGATGTTAAAACTAAGCTGTTCGGCCATGGACTGCGAAAGCAACTGGGTGAAGGCGGCGTGGCGCTCGATCTTGGGCATTTCCATGATCACAGGCACGCGCTTGCCGATGCCGGGCGCGAGCGATTCGACCACCGTGCGGTAGAGCTTTTTGTTCCCGCGTTGCGTATCGACCAAGATGCCGTGCGCGCGAACCGGGTTCATCACAGACCAAAGGGGATGGGTAGGCATGGGGGTGAGAGCATGGCGACTCACCGGCGGCGGCGAAAGCAAAAAAAGGACCGGCCGGGGGGGAGCGAATCCCTCCGGCCGGCCTCCTGGTCATCAAGGGCGGGAAGAGCCCTATCTCTTGGTTGTCGGAAAAGTCGGCGAAGCAGCCAGCGCTTCTAGGCAATAAACGGGTTGGGATCGGGGTACTTGCAGAGTCTCGGAGGAATTCATTCTGATCGAATCACCTTATTCATTCCCTGCTAAGTCCCTGGAGAGAATCGCGTCACGCGCCCCGTCGTTGGGGACAACGACGGCTACCAACGCAAGCCATAGATACCTCACCTGGTGGATGACGGAATCGCTAGGGAGGATAAGATCGAGAAAAGTGAGACTCTTCTCATCGAGCCCGCACCGAAGGCTTGAAAAATTGGATCCAACTTCAGGTTGGCTGGATCCAACGTCACATTGGTGGGTGCAGCGTCACGCTGCAAAAAAGACGTGCGCGGAGGATGACAAATGCCCAAGCCCGCTATTGAAAGGCAAGTGTCGCGCACCTCCGCGCACGCGTTAATAAAACGACCCAGCCGGGACTACTTGCAGCGCGGAGCAAAAAAAATTTCACCCTAACCCGAACTTGGTTAGCGGCGCGGACGGCGGCGCAGGTACAGCGCGGCTCCACCGAGGAGGAGCAAACCCGCCGTGGCTGGCTCGGGAATGGCGTTGGCAATGCTACCGGAAGTTTGCTGAATCCCCCCATCAAAAGCATACAAACGTAAGGTGGCATTCGTCAGATTATCCGGCAGATTGTAAAATTCACCGTTACCAGTTCCGACCGTAAAGATACCTGGATTGAGAACAATATCATCTCCGACGCTGTATTCGGCGTTTTCAGCACTGTCAAAAGAGAGGAAAAAAGCCCGTGAGCCAAAAGCAAAATTAAAGACCCCGGCACGGTCAGCGATTCCAAAGGTCGCCGAGTCCACAGGCACCGAAAAGGAGGCATCAGTCGTTACAAAGGGTGAATCGGTCGTCTGATCTGCTTGGTTCGTGGTGTAGGCGTCTTCGATGACCAAGAATATAGTACTGACGCCATTTTCCGTCAGCGTCGACTCGAAGGTCACCTGCTCATGAATGGTGAAAGTCAGGGCACTGGCCCCGCCGCCCGACGCGCTGACAAGGAGCTGGGCGTGACTTGGCACGAGGCCAAGCACGGTCAGCAAAAGAGCGGCGAAGAGAGAGCGAAGCATGGGGGTGATTCCGAAGAGTCACGGAGCATAGTCAGAAGCCAAAGGCCTTGGCAAGCCTACCAAGCCCTAAGAACCATTGTCGCTAGCGGCGCGGACGACGGCGCAAATACAGCGCGGCCCCGCCCAGGAGGAGCAAGCCCGTTGTCGCTGGCTCGGGAATCGCGTTGGCGATGCTCGCCGAAGAAACCTGAGGACCACCCAGATTCACCGCCGCGGCAAAGAGCGAGGCGTTCTCGAGATTATCCGGTAACGTATAGAAATTGTTATCGCCGGTTCCTAAAGTAAACGTACCAGGGTTGAGGATCAGATCGTCGCCCACGGTCCACGTGGCTAAATTTCCCTGAAAGATGAGAAAGAAGTCGCGAGGCCCCAAATTTAGGGAATCAAAGATTCCCGCATTGCCTGGGCTTCCCAGCGTGACGGAGTCAGCCGGCACGGCAAAAGAAGCGATTGTTGAATTAAACGCTGAATCGTTGACGAGGTCCGCCTGATCCGCGGAATAGGCGTTTTGGATCCCCAGCATCAGGATGGAATTGCTGTAGCTGTCAGTGGATTCAAAGACGATCTGCTCATGGATGGTGAAGGTCAGTTCACTCGCCCCGCCGCCCGAAGCGGTGACGTAGAGTTGAGCGTGGCTGGACCCCAAGCTAAAAAGGGCCAGAAAAAGCGCGGCGTAAAGAGAGCGTGTCATCATCAAGTTCCTCAGATGGGCAAGACCGTACCGGAAACACCTGTCCCCTGACAAGCTCGACTCTACCGCTCGATACACAAACTGCTTAACCATGCGGACGGCGGCGCAGGTACAACGCGGCGCCACCGAGGAGGAGCAAGCTAACCGAAGCCGGCTCGGGGATGGCGTTCGCGATAATGGCAGATGAACGCTGAATACCAGCGAAACTAACGGCTGCCGCGTAGATCGAAGCGTTCTCCAGATTATCCGGTAAGTTGAAGAAGTTGCCGGTGTCCGTTCCCAACGTATAGGTCCCAGGATTCAGCACCAGATCAGTTCCGACAAACCAGGTGGCAGTTGCGCCTTCGAAATTGAGGTAAAGATCGCGCGGGCCTAAGATCGCGCTCGGGCCGAAGACCGTTGTATCAAAGACACCTGCGTGACCCGGAGAACTCAGGGTGGCGGAGTCAGCCGAAACGAAAAAGGAGGCCGTCGTCGAATTGGAGGATGCTAAGTTTATCTGGTCAGCTTGATCCGTGCTATAGGCGTTTTGGATCCCGAGCAAGAGGGTCGAGTTGCTGTAGCTGTTGGTGGATTCAAAGACGATTTGCTCGTGAATGGTTACAGTTAGCTCCGTCGCTCCTCCACCCGAAGCGGTGACATAGAGTTGGGCGTAGCTGGCCCCCAAGCTAAAAAAGGCCAGAAAAAGCGCGGCCAAAAGAGAGCGTGTCATCATCAAG
>CAWUJC010000431.1:0-3353 GCA_963922355.1 uncultured bacterium
GGAAATTTCGTATTTTCCGATGCGGTATTCATAATCAACTCCACCCGCGACCGTGTGATAGAGCCCGGTTGTTCCAGTATCATCGGGGTTGCCGGGGTCGCCGATTTTCACGAAATCGATGGTGAAGATATTCGCTCCCGAGCCAAAGGTATCGGCGAACGAGATTGAGGAAAAACAGAAGGTTGCCAGCACCAGCGAGTACAGCATAACAAGAGATGATTTAATCAATTTCATACCTCCATCAAACTGAAGGCCCGCCACCAAAGCAACTCTCTTAATGTTACATTAAAGTTTCACTGTGTTCCATGCATACCGTTGCCATAGCCTCTCGTTCTCAAAAAATTTAGACGCGAGCAGTATCACGTATTGGGCAACTAAACCCGCCGCTGGCGCCAGGCCAAACCGAGGGCAGCCAGGAGAAGTATGGAGGCCGAAGAAGGCTCGGGCACGGTGTAGGTGATGACGAGTTCATTGCCAAATTCGCCGACGGTAAACGCCCAGCCTGCTTCGGTGTCCGGGTGCAGTTCCAGGCCGAGGTCGGTGACCGAGCCATCCCAAGTCATCACCGTCCAACTGCCGTCCACCGGTGCCGTGCCGTTAAAGACCGGCATGAGGTAGGTGCCATCGTCGAAGAGCACGTCCCCGACGATGTTCATGAGCAAGAGGCCGCTGGGATCCGCCGCGGCCAGAGCATCAATCTGAACCTCTAACACCGAAGGCGGCGGATCGCCCAAGGCGGTGCTGTTGTTGAGCTCAAAGTCTTGCGCGAGCAAGAAGCCGGAGGTCGTAGCTCCGTCGATAATGAGAGTGCCGTTACCCGCGGTCCGGGCGGTGGAAGTTGACCCCACGCTCAAGGTGCCGTCGACGCTCAGCCGGGCATCGCCGCTGAGACGAAACGTGCCGGTGGTATCGACCTGCGAGCCAATCGACAGATTGCCGGTGACATCCAGCAAGCCGCCTTCCTGAAAAAAAACACTACTCGAATCAACGCCGTTGATCTGCACGTTGCCCCCAACCTCCACGCGGGAAGAGGCACCACTGAGGCGATACAGCCCGAAACCAGAACCCGAAGACGAGTCGCCCAAGAGCAGGTTGGTGCCGACGTTCACCGTTCCGCCCGTCTGGATAATCTCGCCCACCCCGGCGCCGGTCTGGAAGCCCCCGGTTGTGCTGAGGTTGCTCTGGATGTTGAGGTAGTTGGTCTGGTTCGAAAGCTCAGAAATGACCAACTCCGGGGCCTCAGCCGTGGCGGAGGTGATGCTCTCGTCCACCACCAGCGGATCGAAGTTCAAGGTCCCGAAGTTAACGAAAACCGTTCCGCTCGTCCCATTTGGCACTCCGGCTGGCGCCCAATTGGCCCCATCAAACCAGTTGTTATTGCCTGCTGCGTTGCCGGTAAAGAGCTTCTGCGCCGAGGCCGTCGACAGGCTCAACAGGCCGACCACTGCGACCAGTGATAAAGAACGAAGAAAGAAACGCATGAGGTAGAAGCCAAGCTTGTGACCAAACCACATCATCTTATTACCCGTAAGCGGAAACAAGGTTATTTCCATCAAGCCGTTACGAGGCGAAGGTGCCGTTCTTCCTTGCGTTTCCCGGCGGGCAAGGCACAGTACCGGGTGAAGACGAAATCTGCAGGAAACCGGGGGCACGGTTCGTCTTGATGTTCACCCTAGGCTCCGTCCACGCGACCGAAAGCGAGGCACGAAAAGCCACGGCCCTCATCCCACAACTCCCATGCATCTCCAATTCACCTTTTCTTGGCCCAAGTTTGGCTTCCTGGTCGTCCACCTCATTGCCCTTAGCGCCCTCTACTTCGGCGTCACCTGGCAGGCCTTTGCCTTGTGCCTTTTCATGTTCGTGATCCGTAAGTTCGGCATCACCGGCGGCTACCACCGCTACTTCTCCCATCGCAGCTACAAAACGAGCCGCGCGTTCCAATTCTGCCTCGCGTTCCTTGGCGGCATGGCCGCGCAAAAAGGCGCCCTCTGGTGGGCCTCGCATCACCGCCACCACCACCGCCACTCCGACACCGAGGAGGACCTCCACTCCGCCGACAAAGAAGGCTTCGTCTGGAGCCACCTCGGCTGGGTGATGAGCGACGAGTACGACAAGTACGACGCCAGCCAGATTAAGGACCTAACCAAGTTCCCCGAGTTGGTCTTCCTCAACAAGCACCACTTCATCCCGCCGGTGGCCGCTGCGCTCTTCTGCTACGCCGTGGGCGGCTGGATGGGCCTGCTGTGGGGCTTCTTCATCAGCACCGTGATTCTTTACCACACCACCTTTGCGATTAATTCCTTCTGCCACGTTTTTGGCAACCGCCGCTACGAAACCGGCGAGGAGAGTAAGAACTGCTGGTGGCTGGCCATCCTCACTCTCGGCGAAGGCTGGCACAACAACCATCACCACTTCCAAGCGGCGGCGCGCAACGGCTTCATGTGGTGGGAATTCGACCCCACCTATTACACCTTGCTGGTGCTGGAAAAACTCGGCCTCGTCTGGGAACTGCGCGCCCCGCCCAAAAAGCTCTACCAGCCGGAAAACTGGATCCCGAAGGATTCCCCCCTCCGCCAAAACAGCGCCAATTCCCTCCAAGCCCAGAGAAAGGCCGAGCACCACGGCGTCGGCGTCTAGGCGAGCAGGTCCCCGCCGCTCTCGTTCTGCGCTGTACAGCTGTGTAAATTAGCGCTAGGCTTCCCCGCCAAGATGATGACGTGGCGCCCCCTTTCTCTTCCTGGCCAGCTTGGCCTTCTCCTTGGCTTGGTTGGACTCGCTGGCCTGACCGCTTCGTCCGCCTGGGCCACGGTGGGCGACGGCCAAGAGCAGCTCTTCCAACGCTACGGCAAAGGCAAACAGCTCGGCGGCAACGTCCTGCTCTACAAAGTCCGGAAAGACGATCAAGACAGCGGCATCTCCGTGAGCATCTACTTCAGCGGCAACACTTCTACCATGGAAGTCTTCAGCCGCGGGCACGACGCCCAAGGCAAACGCCTCCCACTCAACGAAGAGGACATCAAGTTCATCCTCGAGCAAAACGCGGACGGGAACCGCTGGCAAAGCTACCACGCCAAACGTAGCGGACGCGACATGTGGCGGCGCTCCGATGGTCGCGTGATGGCCCATTACGACCCCGCCGAAATGGCGCTGACCATGATCTCCCCCGAAGGCTCGCTCAACGTGCCTCCCAGCCAAATCCGCGGGAACTAGAATTGTTTCGCCGCTGGGATGTCGGTGGCTACCAAGTGAGCAGCATCAACGATTAACCGTAGGCTCAGCCTAGTGGGTGCAGCGTCACTTAGTGGGTCCAGGCTCAGCCTGGTGGTGCCAGGGGAGAGATTTGAACTCTCGAC
>CAWUJC010000432.1:0-3350 GCA_963922355.1 uncultured bacterium
CACGCCACCGATGCGACCAACGCTTGCCGCACCATGCTCTACAACATCCACGAAGGAAAGTGGGACGAAGAGTTGCTCGAGACGCTGGAAATCCCCGCCGCCCTTTTGCCGGAGGTGAAGCCTTCCAGCGGCCACTTTGCCGAAGTCTCAGGCGTTCCGGAACTCGAGGGTGTCGCCATCGCCGGAGTGGCTGGAGACCAACATGCCGCGCTCTTTGGCCAAGCCTGCTTCGAGCCGGGCATGGCCAAGAACACCTACGGCACAGGTTGCTTTATGATGCTGCACACCGGGAAGGAGGTCATGAGCTCTTCCAACAAGTTGCTCAGCACCATCGCCTGGCAGATTGGAGATCGCGTCGAATACGCGCTGGAGGGCGGCGTCTTCATTGGTGGCGCGGTCGTTCAGTGGTTGCGGGACGAGATGCAGATCATCAAATCCTCGTCCGAGGTGGAGGCTTTGGCCAAGAGTGTGGAGCATTGCCGCGGCACCTATTTTGTCCCTGTCTTTACGGGCTTTGGCGCGCCGCATTGGGATGCTCGGGCGCGTGGCCTTTGGGTCGGGATGACGCGTGGCACCAATCGTGGCCATCTTGCTCGCGCGGTGCTGGAGGCGATTGCCTTTCAGTCGCACGAGGTGCTCGTGGCGATGGAGAAAGACGCCCAGATGCCACTGCGAGAACTGCGGGTTGACGGCGGAGCCTGCGTCAATGATTTGCTCATGCAGTTCCAGGCCAATCTGCTTGGCGCCCGTGTAACGCGTCCGCAAGTCACGGAAACCACCGCGTTAGGGGCGGCCTATCTCGCGGGTTTGGCGGTTGGCTACTGGGCCGACCAAGCAGAAATCGCTGCGCAGTGGCAGGTAGAGCAACACTTTGATCCGCAAGACCAAAACATCGAAGAACTACGGCACCAAGCGGGCTGGCATCGCGCGGTGGAGCGGGCCAAGGAATGGACCCGAGACGACGACCTGTGATCTCAATATCCTCGGTGGCGTTTTCATGGCGAAGGGCCCGGAGCTTGAAACCAACGGTTGGGTTCCCTATAGCTAGGGATATGCGAAGGCTTCTTCCTGTGATTTTGATCGCCCTGTTGGCACCTTGGAGTGCCCGTGCTGCGACGGTCGCCTTCACGACCTTTACCGCGCCCGTGAATCCCAACGTCGTGGGCGCAACCTGGACCTTTGACGACGTGGCCAGCGGGGTAGATATGACCCTGGAGGCGATTGCATTTTCCCCGAACGCGCGCGTTGGACGCATCGCTACTTCTGTACAGGGGGATAGCTTCAATACGGTGGTGAGCGATTACGAAACCGCGACGATTGATCCGGGCTTTCTCCGTATCGCGACCCGAAGCGCGACCGGTAATACCCCGGGCATGTATTTTGTCACCTACCGGGCGACCTTTGTGGTGGCCGATACCACCACGCCAACCTCACTCACCGATCTGAATTTTTTGATTCGCGACGTAGACCGTGACACTACGTTTAGCGAAAAGGCTGCCGTGGCCGAGATTGATTCCTACACCTTGAACCAGGACGGCAATTTGATTGTTTTAGAGGACGGTCCGAATGAGTTTGAGGCCGAGTCTCTGGTTTTGGGCAATACCGGCTCGACTGACCCCGATGCCATGTACGGCTTCACCTATGATGAGATTTCTTCCTTTGTTTTCCGCTGGGGCTTTGACGGCAGTGTGGGGGGCAACCGTGGGATGGACCTTGATGGTCAGGAAACCGACTTTGCCAACGTGTTGCCTCAACCCGTGACGGTTGTGGTTCCGGAGCCGACTTCCACGGCGCTTTTGCTGGGGGCTTCGTTGTTTCTTCTGCGTCGTCGGCGCTAGGGGGCCTTGCTCCCACTTGCAGTGGCGCCAAACTAGCGGAAGCTTGAGAGAGTCACTTAGCGACCATGCCGGACCTTTCTTCTCTATCTCTGTCACGTGTGAATGCCCTGGACGCCATCCGCGCTTCGGCCACCGGGAGCGAACCGGAGTGGGATTTTCTGGTGGTCGGGGGCGGCGCAACGGGGCTTGGTGCGGCGGTCGATGCTGCCTCGCGTGGCCATCGGGTGTTGCTGGTGGAGCAAGCCGACTTTGCCAAGGCAACAAGTAGCCGCTCGACCAAGCTGGTCCACGGCGGTGTCCGTTATCTCAAGCAGGGGAATATCTCGCTGGTGCTGGAGGCGTTGCACGAGCGCGGCTTGCTCTGCCGTAACGCCAATCACCTCGTGCACGCGCTTTCCTTCGTCGTGCCAGTTTACTCTTGGTGGGAGGGGCCGTTTCTCGGCATCGGGTTGAAGGTGTACGATCAAATGGCGGGGAAGCTCGGGCTTTCGCCCTCGCGCCTGCTCTCCAAGGCGGAGACCCTGGAAAAAATTCCCACTGTTGAGCCGGAGGGCTTGCAGCGGGGCGTGATCTACTACGACGGGCAGTTCGATGACAGTCGGTTGGCGGTCAACCTCATGCAGACCATTGTCGCCCAAGGCGGAGTGGCCGCCAACTACGTTGCCTGCACCGGATTGCTCCAGCGCAACGGGGTCATTCGTGGGGCTCGCCTCCGCGACGAAGAAAGCGGCGAGGAATGGGAGGTGCCGGCTAAGTGTGTGATCAACGCCACGGGGGTGTTTGCCGATCGTCTGCGTCAAATGGATGACCCGGAAGCGGAGGCGATGATCTCGCCCAGCCAGGGCGTGCATCTGGTTCTACCCAAGCGTTTTTTGCCGGGTGAGAGTGCGATCATGGTGCCGCACACGGCGGACGGACGCGTTCTCTTTGCGGTGCCCTGGCACGATGTTGTCGTGGTCGGAACGACCGATACACCGCGCAAGGAATCCCGCCTGGAGCCGCGCGCCCTGCCGGAAGAGATTGAGTTCCTCCTTGGCCATGCGGCGAAGTATTTGAGCGAGGACCCGACGCCCGCCGATGTGCTCAGTGTTTTTGCCGGGCTGAGGCCTTTGGTCGGCGGTGGTGGCGGCAAGACGGCCGCGATCTCGCGGGATCACACCCTGCTGGTTTCGCCCAGCGGGTTGGTCACCATCACCGGCGGCAAGTGGACAACCTACCGCAAAATGGCGCAGGATACGATCGATCAAGCTGAGTTGGTGGCGGGTCTGGAACGACATCCTTGCGTGACGGAAGATCTACTCCTCCAGGGGGCGCTGGCCGAGCCTGGCCCGCCTTCGACAACCACTCCGGAAGATCCACTGGCGGTGTATGGAAGTGACGCCGAGGTCTTGAAGGGACTGGCGCAGCAAGACGCGGCGTGGGGGAAGAAGTTGTCGCCGGATTTGCCGTTCCTTGCCGCGCAAGTGGTGCACGCTGCCCGGACCGAGATGGCGCGGACGGTAGAAGACGTAC
>CAWUJC010000433.1:0-3345 GCA_963922355.1 uncultured bacterium
CTTCACCAGGATGTATTCAGCGAAGATGTTGATCAACAGGGTGACGGCCATCAGGATAAAGGAGAGATACATCAGCGCGGCGACCTGCAGGCCGCTGGCTTCGGCAAAGCTGTTGGCCAGGAGGGAGGCGATCGTGTTGGCCGGGGCCAGAATGGATGCGCTGATCTGGTTGTTGTTCCCGACGAGCATCGCCAAGGCCATGGTTTCGCCCATCGCGCGGCCCAGGGCCAAGACGACGGCACCAAAGATACCGGTCGCGGCGGAGGGAAGGGTGACGTGGAGAAGCACTTCCCAGCGGGTGGCGCCCACCGCTTCGGCGCCGGCTTTCATGGCAGGCGGGACCGTCACGAGGGCGGTGCGGGAGAGAGCTGCAATGGTGGGGAGAATCATGATCGCCAACACTAGGGCAGCAGGCAGCATGCCGGGGCCGTAGGGCGGTGTGGAGAAAAGAGGAATCCAGCTAAAATGCTCGTAGAGCCAGAGGCCAACGGTGATGTTGAGCGGAATGATGACGGCGATGCCCCAAAGGCCGTAGATGACGCTGGGGATGGCGGCGAGCATTTCCACCAGGAACTTGAAGAATTCCTGCACCTTGGGGGGGAGGTAATCTTCGCTCAAGAAAATGGCAATCGCGACACCGAGCGGGGTGGCGATGAGGAGGGCCAGGAGGGAGCTAACGACGGTGCCGTAAATGAGCGGTAAAGCGCCGTATTCCTTGGTCACCGGGTTCCATTCGACATCAATCAAGAACTTGAAGCCGAACTGCGAGACGGCGGGCCAAGCTTCATAGAGCACCTGGACAGCAATCCAGAAAAGAAGAAAAACGCCAAACCAGGCGGCCGCCATGCTGATGTAACGGAAAGCGTTATCGCTGGCTTTGAGGGTAGGGTTGGAACTGGTGAAGTTAGCCACGGTGGTCTCCTGTTGACGTCGAAAAAGTGAAAGTTGAGATTTAAGAGGTAAGAAAGGGGCCGGTATTCCGGCTTTTCCCAAAAGCCCCAGAAGCGGTGTCGCCTCTGGGGCCGAGGGAATGGTTGTTAGGTTGACGCGCTCTAGTAGGCGCGGCGGCCTTTACTGAAGCTTGTCAGCAGCGGCCTTGACCTTGGCCACCACGTCCGGAGGAAGCGGGATGTAACCAAGCTCGGTGCTCATCTTCTGGCCTTCAGTCAGGCACCAGTCGGCGAGCTTCTTGATGATGGCGCCCTTGCCGTCCTTGTTCTTCGGGTGGCAGAGCCACCAGGTGAAGGTGACGATCGGGTAGGAGGCTTCACCTTCCGGATTGAAGTCGAAGGCAATCAGGTTTTCCGGCAACTTGATGTTGGCCAGAGTAGCCGCGGCGCTTTCCGGAGTCGGGGCGACGAACTTGCCGTCACGGTTCTGGAGGGAAGCGGTCGGGATCTTGAGGTGCTGGGCGTAGCCGTATTCGATGTAGCCGATGGTGCCCGGGGTCTGCTTGATCAGCGCGGCAACACCTTCGTTGCCCTTGCCGCCAACGCCAGCCGGCCAGTCGACCTTCTTACCAGCGCCAACCTTTTCCTTGAACTCAGGGCTGATGGCCGCGAGGTGGTTGGTGAAGTTGAAGGTGGTACCGGAACCGTCAGCACGGTAAGCCACGGTGATGGGCAGGCCCGGGATCTTCACGCCAGGGTTGGCCTTGGCGATGGCCGGATCGTCCCACTTCTTGATTTCGCCGAGGAAGATCTTCGGGTAAACGTCCTTCGGGAGCTTGATGGACTCGGTCACACCCGGGAGGTTGTAGGAAACCACGATGGCACCGGCCGTCATCGGCAGGAGCGTCACGCCGCCTTCCACCTTCTCGATGTCCTTCGGCTTCATGGCCGCGTCGGAAGCACCGAAGTCGGTCAGGCCCTGCATGAACTGCTTCACGCCAGAACCGCTACCGATGGACTGGTAGTTGATCTTAATGTCGGGGTTGGCTTTGTTGTACTCAATGAACCAGCGCTGGTAGAGAGGAGCCGGGAAGCTCGCGCCGGAAGCGTTGAGGGTTTGCGCCTCAGACACGGAAGGCGTGCCGAAGGTGGTCGCGATGATTCCTGCCGCCAGAGCGAACAGGCCAGTACGAATGCGGTTAGGCGTATTCATGATAGATAGCTAGCTACCGTGTAATTTGTGCAGTGGCAAGGGGTCTTCGGTTTTGTCATAGAATTGTTACAATTGGGGTTTTTACTAGCCATAATGTAATAAACGCTGTTTTGGCGACGCCGCTCTCTGGGGCGAGCTAACTAATTCGTTGCCTATGAGTTAAGCCAATGTGACAAAGCCGTGACGACGGAATGATCCCGGCCGAGAGAATCTCTACGAAGGACTCCCTTAGCTGACCGGAAGCTCCATTTGGCTGCTGGGTTCCGTCAGATTAGAGACGCCCAAGCCGATGAGCCGCAGGGGGCGATGGACTAGCTGATCCCGAGCGAGAAGAAAGCAGCCCAGGCGGTAGATTTCCCGCGCGTCGCGAATGGCATTCTCCACGCTGATCTGCCGGGTGAGGGTGGTGAAGTCGCTGTAACGGACTTTGACCTGCACGGTCTTAGCGGCGAGTTTTTTGCGCACCAGTTTCTCAGCGATTTCTTCTGCCGCATCGTGCAGCGTGGCGCGGAGAACGTCGCGGTCCTCCGTATCTTGGTCAAAGGTCTCTTCGCTGGAGATGCTCTTGATGTCATCCCCTAAATCGAGCAAGCGGTCGTCCTCGCCGTTCGCATAACCCCGCAGCGTCTCGGCCCAGTTGCCGACCAGCGCCCGGAGATCGCCCTCGTAGTCCTGGAGGTCCGCCACGCTTTCGATGCCCGCGCCCCGTAGCGTTTGCTCGGTGACTTTACCCACACCGTGAATCGCCTTGGCGGGTAGGGCTCGGAGGAAGGCGACTTTGTCCCGCTCGGGAATGAGGCAGAGGCCGTTCGGCTTGTTGTAGTCGCTCGCGATCTTGGCCAGCATCTTGTTGGAGGCGATGCCGATCGAGCAGGTCAGCCCGAGTTGCAGGCGGATGCGACGCTTCAGATCACGTGCGGTGGGGAGGGCGGCGAGGAGCGCTTCGTCTTGCTCTCGTTCGCCGCGGCCAAAGAGGGCGGTCAGTTCCAGGTAGGCTTCGTCGATGGAGACGGGCTCCACCAAAGCACCGGTGGCGCGCATAATGTCGCGGATGCGGACGGAGTCGGCTTTGTAGGCCTCAAAGCGCGGCGGAACAAAGATACCTTGTGGGCAGAGGCGTCGGGCGGTGGAGCAGGGCAGGGCGGAGCGTACGCCGAACTTTCTGGCCTCGTAGCTAGCGGCGGCGACCACGCCGCGTTTGTCTGGGCTGCCACCCACGATGACGGGCTGGCCGCGCAGTTC
>CAWUJC010000434.1:0-3326 GCA_963922355.1 uncultured bacterium
CCGCACCCCTCATGGATGGCATCCCTTACACTGTTTCTGCTCGCCGCGATACCGGCCTCTATAACGCCAAGCTTGGCGTCTGGCTCTTCCTGGCCTCGGAGGTCATGCTCTTTGGCGGCCTCTTCTCGGCTTACATCTTCCTGCGCCTCGGCGCGCCGGAAGGCACTTGGCCGCATGGCAAGCTGGATATCTGGCTCGGCCTGTTTAACACCGCGGTCCTGATTTTTTCTTCCATCACCGTCATCCTGGCCTGGACGGCCCTTAAGCTCCGTGAATGGAAGAAGTTTCAATTGTGGATGGGCGTCACGCTGCTCTGCGCCTTGATCTTCATGTGTGTGAAGGCGACGGAGTACAACAGCAAGTTCAACCACTTTGGCCTCTTCATTAAAGCTGACGCGATTGAGAAATACGCCGGCGAGTTAGTGGCCTATCACGCTCACGTGGTTTACCACCCTATTTCGGATACCTACGAAATCACCGGCCACGTGAAGAACGAAGGCGTGCTCGACGAAATCAGCGCCCTTCAGTCTCTCATCGCCCAAGAGCCCACCCCGGCCGGGCGGGAAAAGCTGACCAAGCAGCTCGATGGACTCAAGATCAAGCTGGCGGTCGACGAGCACGATGAAGACGCCCTAATCAAACATAAGTACGTCAATCCGCTCAAGGAGTTGAAGGCTGAGATTGCCGCTGACGAAAAACAGACGGAAACGGCTTTTGACGTCGAGGAAGCGGAAGGGGATAAGGCCACCGGCCATGATCATCACCCCGTGGTTGAGATTAAACAGGGCGATATCTGGCGCAGCGGTTTCTTCTTCCCGGCCTACAGTTCTTTCTTCGCCATTTATTACACGATGACGGGCCTGCATGCACTGCACGTGATTGGTGGCTGCGTCGTCCTGGGCTATTTCCTCTTCTTTGGAGCCAAGCTCTACAAGAAAAACCCCGAACACCAAGCCAACCGCGTCGAAGTCGGCGGCCTCTTCTGGCACTTGGTTGACTTGGTCTGGATCTTCCTCTTCCCCATCCTGTATCTCCTCTAACGCGAACACATTATGAGCGCCCACACGAACGAGCCGCTACCCGCCGACGCTTGCCCCACCGACGAGATTGAACCGCACGAAACGCGCGAAGAGATCATCGCCAACCGCTGGTTGTGCATTAAAGTTTGCATCGCCCTGGGCTTCCTGACGGTTGCCACCGTTGGGGTCGCGATCATCCCCTTTAGCATGTGGGGACACATTTTCGTCGCCTTGCTTATTGCCACGGTCAAGGCGGGGCTCGTCGTGATGTTCTTCATGCACTTTTTGCACGAGAAGTGGACGATTTATCAGACCATGATGATCACGATCGTTTTCGCTTTCGTCCTTTTTGCGTTAACTTGGTTAGCCTGGTGGGATCCGATTTTGCTGCCTTACAACATCTATGGCGGCGAAACGGTAACCCCCTCCGGGCACTAATCAACATGTCCATTAAATACATCCATCTGATTGTGATTTGCATCTCCTGGTTGATGGCCTTCGGGGTCGCCGCCTGGTGCTTCTTTGCCCCGCAGGCGGCTTATCAAGCCGGGGAGAACGTCACCTGGCTCGGTGTGGTTTGCGCCGTCATTGGCCTTGGCTTGCTTATCTACACGCCCTTCGCTTGGGCCAAGCTCCGCAAAATCCACGTTGGCTAAACACCCTTCAATCTGCTTGCCATACGTTATGACTTTACTTCGACTGCATCGCTGGCTGACCGGTTTGACCGCCTTGGTCTTACTGGCTCTCACCTCTCCGCAGGCTCACGCTTGTGCGGTCTGCTTTGGGCGCGATCAGTCTGATCAAACGACGGCCGCCATCTCGATGGCCATGCTCTTCATGCTTGGTGTCGTGGTCGTGGTGTTGGGCTCTTTTCTCATTTTCATCGGGTACCTCATGTATATGTCCAGCCAGGCAGATGACGGCATGGACGAATTGGCCGAGGTCGCATACCAGGCCAACCCGGATGGCAGTGCCGCCTAACAACGACAACCAACGTATAGATCATGATTAACGAATGGCTTGGAATGATGCCTGACGCCTCCGTGCAGGGGTACCGCGTCGACGACATGCTGGAATTTTGCCACTGGTTTATGCTCATTCTCTTTGTGGGCTGGACTTGTTTCTTCTTTTACATGCTTTGGCGTTTCCGCATGTCGAAACACCCGAAGGCGGATCACGACGGCATGAAGAGCCACTTCTCCAGCCACCTGGAAGTCGGTGTGGTGCTGGTCGAGGCGGTCTTACTGCTTGGCTTTGCGATCCCGATTTGGTCCAGCCAGGTGGATCATTTCCCGGCGGAAGACGAGTCCGTCATCGTGCGTGCGGTGGCCGAACAGTACGGCTGGAATTTCCACTACGCCGGTGAAGATGGTGTCTTTGGCCGCGGTAAGCCCGAGTTGGTCGACGGCTCCAATCCGTTGGGCCTCACGCCGGAAGATCCCTTCGGCCTGGATGATGTGGTGGTGAAGAACGAAATGCACGTCCCGGTCAACACGCCGGTCATCGTCAAAGTGGCGAGCAAGGACGTCATCCACAACTACGCCCTGCCAGCCATGCGCGTGTCTCAAGATGCCATTCCCGGCATGGAGATCCCGCTTTGGTTCCGCCCGGCGCAGACCTCGCCCTCCGATGAATTTGGCATGCCGGTGCCTTACGAAATTATTTGCGGCCAGCTCTGTGGGGCCGGTCATGGCCTGATGCGTGCCACGCTCCTCGTGGACGACGGTGCCACGTACGATGCCTGGTTCAAGGGCCAGAAGAAGCAGCTAGAAGGAGCGACCCTGGCACCCACTGCCTCGCATCCGGCAGCCAGCAAGTCCATCGCCCAGGTCAAGTAACGAGCGAAGCTGAGAAGAGGCGTTTGCCTCTTCAGTCTTGGGGTTTGAGCCAGCCGTCCTCGTCTAATCGCGGGACGGTGTTGCATGTGTCGAGCTCAAGGCAGGAGGGGATGTCATCTCCGCGCCCGATGCGAACGAGGTTTTTTCCATTTCGGGTCGATTGCCAGGTGGCCAGCAGCGTCTTGAGCTCTTGCCCGTAGGCCTTCCAGAGGGCTCGAGCCGGATGGTCTTCGCCTAAAGGCAGTTTGCTGGCCAGAGCACTCGCCGTGATGGCGTCTTCCAGCGAAAAACCGCTGCCAGTTCCGGCACACACGATTCTCACGTGGAGCGAATCTGCCTTTGAGAGTTGAGTGAGGTGGTGGGCGATGGCTTGCGCGTTCAACAGGCTGCCGGCCAAGACGTGATCTCCCGGTCGGGCCGCTTGCGCGGCGGCCTCCAGCGCGGGCGTGCCATTGCTGGTGGTGAGAGC
>CAWUJC010000435.1:0-3309 GCA_963922355.1 uncultured bacterium
GTCGATCCACGAGCCGTCGCCGTAAAACGGGGCCTGGTGAATGTGGCCGGCGAGGACGAAGTCGGGTTGATGCTTCAGGATCATTTCCCGCAGGTTTTCATCGCCGAAATAGCCTTTGCGGGTATAGGCGGTGGGGCTGTCTTGCGGCGGGGCGTGGTGCACCCAGATCCAACGCTGCTTGTCTTTGGTTGCATCGGCTTCCAGGTGCTCATTGACGAGCGCCATGCTCTCGGGGCCGTCCCACCAGCGGCAAATGGTGAAGAGGGTGCCGTCCAGTTCGAGGCTTTCGCCGTCCACGTAAGCGCCCGAGGTGCGGGCCTGTTGTAGCCAGGCGGCGGTGGATTCGTCGGCCGCTGTCCGGGCGTTGCCGTCGTGGTTGCCGGAGCTGACAATCAGTTTGGTCTGCGCCACTAGACGCTTGAGGTACTTTTGCACGACAATGATCTGGGTCGGCTGATTTACGGCGGAGACAATGTCGAGTAAGTCCCCCGCCAGCACCACAAGATCGTACTTACCCGCGACCTTCAACAGCCAGTCATACTGCTTGAGGGAGTAATGCAGATCGGCGACGTGGAGGATCTTCATGAACGGAACAGGAACCTTACAGTGCCGATTCACACGCGAAATGCAATCAGCCTTGACGGACCCGGCCTTGGCAACCCATTGTGCGAGAGATGGATTTCCAAGCAATTCACGATGCAATTCTAGATGCCATTAGCAAAGCGAACGGATGGGTCTGGGGATCGCTGTTAGTCTATTTGCTCCTGGGAACACACTTGTTCATGACGATCCGGCTGGGCTTCATCCAGAATCACATCGGGAAGATGATCAAGTTGTCCGTCCGTAAACCGCACGGCGAAAAAGGCGACATCAGTGCGTTTGGTGCGCTCACAACAGCTCTGGCCGCGACCATTGGTGGCGGTAATATCGTAGGTGTTGCGGCGGCCATTTTAGTGGGTGGTCCCGGCGCGGTTTTCTGGATGTGGATCACCGGCGTCTTGGGGATTGCAACCAAGTACAGCGAATGCCTTCTGGCCATTAAATACCGGACTACCAACGAGAAGGGGATGATCTCGGGTGGCCCGATGCACGTCCTGGAACGGGGCCTTAAGGCCAAATGGCTGGGCATTATCTTTGCGGTGTTTACCTGTATTGCAGGTCTGGGAATTGGAAACATGTTCCAGGCCAATGTCGTCGCAGATCTCGTCGATAAGAAGCTTCAGTTTCCTGAGTGGGGGACGGGGATAATTCTGGTGGCGATCACGGCGGTGGTTACCCTCGGTGGGGTTCGCTCGATTGCGCGGGTGGCAGAGTTTCTTGTCCCGATCATGGCAGGCGTTTACCTGATCGGCTGTTTCATCCTGTTAGCGATTCATATCACGGAAATACCGGCCGCTTTTGGGGTCATCATTTCCAGCGCCTTTGATCCTGGAGCTGTTGCCGGAGGCTTCCTTGGGGCCTTAATTGCTGGGGTCAAGCGGGGGCTGTTTTCCAATGAAGCTGGTCTGGGGAGCGCGCCCATTGTGGCCTCCGCCGCCCAGACCCCGAACCCGGTCCGCCAAGCTTTGGTTTCGGCATCGGGTACGTTCTGGGATACCGTTATTATCTGCCTCGTTTCCGGGGTGGTGATTATTTGTAGCGGAGTCCACCTCAATCCTCAGTCGAGTGACAGTCAACTCATGGCGGTGGATGCTTTTGCCACGATGGGGGGCGAATTGGGCTCTTGGGTGCTGTCATTTGCCCTCGTGACCTTTGCTTTTTCGACCATCCTGGGCTGGTCCTACTACGGGGAAAAAGCTCTGGAGTATTTGGCCGGGGTGAAGTCCATCATCGTGTACCGGCTTGTCTGGCTCGTCTTTATCTACCTCGGCTGCGTTTATCCATTTACGACAGTGAAAGACTTTTGCGATCTTTCCAATGGGCTCATGGCGATTCCCAACCTGATCGGCGTGCTTTTGCTTAGCGGCGTCGTGGTGGCCGAGACCAAGAAGTACCTCGATAACGTCGAAGCCAAAGACCCCGACATGGAGTAGGGGGAGTCGTCTACGCTTCGCCGAAGACGAACTCCACGATCGAGAAGTCGTCGACAAATTTGTCGTCGTGTTGTTGGCGGCGGACTTCATCAATCAGGCAGTCCAGCTTGTTCTTGCTGCAGCCTTGGATTTCGCCGGCCAGGAGAGCGACAAATTCTTCCAGCTCCATCATCGAGCCGTCCGGACGCTTCACCTCGTACGTGCCGTCAGAGAAGATGTAGACCTTGTCGCCAGGCTGCACCTGCGTGTCAGCGGATTGGTAGGTCAGGCCGTTGAGGGTGCCGACCGGCATGGCAGGGGTGCGGAGTTCCTCCACCCGATCACCGGAACCGACGAGAACCGAAGGCGGATGCCCGGCGCTGGCGTAGGTCAGCTTGCCGCTCGGCTTGTGCCAGATGCCATACCACATGGTGAAGTACATGTTGTTCTGCTTCTCCATGGGGAAGGCGACGTTGAGGGCGCCAATCACCGCGCCGGGGTCCTTGAAGTCGACGTCCGGGAGAGTGCAGTTGGTAATCGTGTTCATCGCGGTGACGGAGAGCAAGGCTGCCCCGACTCCGTGCCCGCAGACATCAAGCAGGTAGAGGCAGAAATGCTCGTCGTCCAGCCAGTGATAGCCGAAGGCATCGCCCCCGAGCGAAGTCGAAGGAATGAACTTCCAGTCGGTGCGGATGTCCCCCTCGGACAGCGGCTTGGGCAGGATGCCGCGAACGTAATCGGCCGCCTCGCCTAACTCGGCGGCGAGGGCATCCTGGCTCTGCTGGAGTTTGTCGAACGCTTCGTTTCTCTGCAGGAGATTGATGTAGCTACCGGAGTGATAGCGAATGCGGGCGATCAGTTCCACCTTGTCCGGAAGTTTTACGAGATAGTCATTCGCGCCCAGGGCAAAGGCATCGGCCTTCACCTTGGGTTCTTCCTTGGTCGAGAGCACGATCATCGGCACGTTCTCCGTCGCCGGGTTGGAGCGGAAGGTCCGGACCAGGGTCAGGCCGTCAATTTCCGGCATGACCAAATCCTGCAGGATGAGCGTGGGCTCAAAGGCTTCGGCTGTTTCCACCGCTTTGGTGGGGTCGCTGCAGAACTCCAGAACGATGTCTGGATCGGAAGCCAACATGCGTCGAATGGCCTCGCCAATGATGGCTTGGTCATCGACCAGGAGCACTTTGATTTGATGTTCCGTTAAATCGGCAGCGGGGAGAGGGGCGGTTTCGGTAGAGGCGGCGGGCTCCGTCATGATCTTGTTCTAGATGTTGGCAGGTTGAGGGGCAAAGTAATT
>CAWUJC010000436.1:0-3287 GCA_963922355.1 uncultured bacterium
TTGTGGAATCCGGCGAAGGCGCCGTGGCTGATCTGTCGGCAGTTGGTGACCGTTAAGCTTTTCAAGCGGGGGAGTCGGGTCAGTTTGATGAGCCCGTCGTTGCTGATGCGGGGCAGACCATCCAGGATGAGGCGCTCCAGCGATTCCATCGAACTCAGTCGCTGCAAGCTGTGATCGCTGAACTGGGCCTGGCCGTTGGCGAAGACTCGGTACTCGATCAGGTGAGCGGAATCCGCCAAGTAGTCCGTGGCGCGGTCCCCCGTTGTCGGTAGGTACATGTTCACCAGGTGGGTGAGTTTCGGAGCTTGGGCAAGGTGACGGAAGCACTCGTCGGTAAAGGCGTTATTCCGGCCGACGAGGAAACGTCGCAGGTTGCGGAAGTGCGGCATTTGGCTCAGACCTTCGTCTTTCAGTTTCGGGCCTCCGAGGAACAGACTTTGGAGTCGAGGGAGGTTGGCGAGGGAATCGGCCGTGGTGACGTTTTGCGCATTCCAAGCCGAGATGTCTTCCAGCGACGGGGATTTTGCCAAGGCGGCAAAGCCCACATCACTGGCGACGGGATCTCCCATACTGATGCGGCGCAAGTGCGGCATTTTGCCTAAGGCTTCCAGTGCCGGATCATCCGCCAACTCACCATCCAATCCGGTGATGTCTTGTAACTCCGGCAGGTCTTGAAGATGGGCGAGGCCTGCCCCGCTGTAGCGCACGTTCCTGGGCAGATCTTCGGGGAGGTGTTGCATCCACTTCTCAATCAACTGCGCTTGGGAGGGCAATTGAAGGGAGGACACGCCTTCCAGCTTCCCGATGTGAGCGAGGCCGGCATCGGTGATGCGGGGGCACTTGAGCAAGCTCAGGGTGGCCTGGCTCCCCTGCTGGGAAAAATGAGGAAGTTGGCTGATGGCCACCAAGCCTTGGTCGCTTGTTTCGGTCCCGGCATCGACGTGAGTAAGAAGAGGTGCGGCCCGGAGTTGGTCGAGGGAGCGATCTCCCATTCTCGTCATGTTGACGTTGACTCGCCGGAGGTTCTGCACCGTGGGCAGATAAGCGAGCGCTTGGTCGGTGAGTCGATAGAGCGAGCTGAGATCGAGAAACTCTAACGACGCCATCTGCTCCAACCAAGCGAGGTCTTCGTCGACGACATCCAGGGAGTTCGTGGTTCCTGGATAGTTGCGGCTGTTCAGCGCGATGGACAAGGAACGTAGCGCTTTGAGTGGGTGTAAGTGACGCAGCCCTCGGCCGGAGATACGTTGGCTCTGGTTGAGGTCCAGACATTCCAAGTGCTCGACATGCCCCAGCGTCTTGAGGCACTCATTGGTCAGAAACTTACCGCCAACAAATCCCGGGATGGCGTGTTGCTGGAGTTCATGGAGCACACGTTGCCAAACGGTACGATCGATTTCGCCGGTTGGTTCGATGGCCCACCAGCGATGTCTCGGGATGGAGAACTGTTCGTGGTTGGCCGTGTTGCCGAGGTCGTGGCACTGACCATCGGCGCTGTACCAATAGACCTGCAGTTCCAGATCGTCCGGAGGGCAATAGGTCAACCCACCACGTAACTCTTCCGTCGGTGAAGGGGCTCTCTGGATTCCTTGTCCGGTGGCCTTCTCTTTTGCTTCCTCCACGAACTGCGACTTTAGCTCGGCCCAACTCGCAAAGCCGAGTAAGCCGGCGTAGACCCGCTGAGCATCACTCAAGTTGTACGAAGAATCGGCTGACTCTTTCTTGGGATGGGCCGCGAAGTGTAAAGAGAAAGCGGCGGTGGCTTCGACTTGGTTGGCTCGGTAAGCCTTGAGCAAAGCCTTGGCCGCTTTGCGGTGGTACTCCAAGTTTGGAGCGTCTTGAAAATCTGAACTCATGTGGAGCTCCCTTTCCAATTTGCACCCGGGTCCGCGGCACGGGAAATTAGCAAGATGGATGATGTTTGGTAAGGTGGGAGACTCCCTTTCTGCGGACCAGCGGCTCCTTATGGCCTTAAGTTCAACATGGATGAGTCGCCTGCCATGGTCAATCTCCTTGTTGGCGAAGATGCGGTAAGCGTCTTAAATGACATGCAAATGATAGATGAATCCAAGGTTACTTCGTTTCTGGAATCGATTCGTGTTTCGGCTTCTGGACAGCTGAGGAGGCTCGAGTATTTCAGTAACGAGGATCCAAATCGGCAAATCTATGTATTAGATGACTCAGTACTCATTAAAGTCTACGGGTTAGCTGAATTGGGCGCTTGGAAGGTCGAGTGCGCCATGCTCAAACTTGCTAACGAGGAAGGAATCCCGAGCGTGCAGCTCCTTGGTCAAGGGAAGGATCGCACGCACGGTTTCATTGCGGTTGGCTATGAACGTAGTTCGACATTCAATGACATCTATCAGAAAATGGATCGCGAAGCTTATCAAGCCACGTTGGAACAACTTGGGAAATCAGTCCGTGTCCTCCACAATTTACCTCAGAAGAAAGGGCGGCGGGTACCTTTTCAGGAAGATGCCTCTCCTAACAGCGAGCTTCACTCGAGACGCCGGCTCTCGAAAACGAACGAGCTTATCCAGGGTTTGAAAAATGATGGTTTTCTTACGTCAATAGATCGCGAATCGATCCAAATCTACGCGTCTAGGATCATGCCGAGAGCCTTCTCTTCACGAGAAGCGATTCTCCATCTTGATGTTCACAATGAGAATATATTGGTGTCTCGCAAACTTCGGGCGGTGAAACTGATTGATTGGGAGGCAGCTTCTGTTGGTCCCACTGAGCTGGACCTGGTTCACCCCTATCTTAATCTCTTTGGCGAAGCTTTTCAGGGGCGTCGCTTTTATCGTGAAAAGGGTGGAGGGAATGATCGAAATTTTCTTTCGGCGTTTGAACAAGGCTATGGCACGGCAGTCGATTGGGAGGTGGTCGCTCTGCATGCCTTCCTCTGGTACGCGGAATTAGCTGCAAGGTCGATGCGAGAGGGGGAGTTGCGTTTGGCCACCTTTTACGCCAGAACAGGAATCGCCGGAATTGCCTATGCTGTTTCGAGATGACTCAATTAAGAATGACCCTGTAAAAAACTGGCATCGTACGGATCGATACTTTTTTGCAGCTGGGGCGTGTCATATTTTAGCTCATGTATTTCTAGAGAAATACAAAGATAAAGCATACCAAGCTGTGTTGATCCAACCGAAGCCGGGATTAAGAGGGACACATGTTTATGTTGTAGGTGACATCTATGCTTTTGATTGGCATGGATATTCGAAGCGAAAGCAGTTTGAATCTCATTATTTCCAGAAAATGAAGAGACTATTTCCAGGTTGGGA
>CAWUJC010000437.1:0-3281 GCA_963922355.1 uncultured bacterium
CAGGCCGATCGCCCCGCAACCGTAGACGGCCACCGTATCGTCCGCCGTCACCGCGCCGCGATCCACCGCATGAAAGCCCACGGTCAGGGGCTCAACCAAGGCCATTTCGGCAGCGTTGAGCTTGGGTGAGGTGAGCAACTTTTCGTAGGGGAGATTGATCCGCTCCGTCATAGCACCATCGCGCTGGACGCCCAGCGTCTGGTTGTGCTGGCAAGCGTTGGGCCGTCCGGCGCGACAAGCGGCGCATTTTCCGCAGCTGGTGTAGGGCAGGGCCAAGACTTGCAAGCCTTCCGCCCATTCCGCCGGGACGCCTTTGCCCACCGCCGCGATCGTTCCGCACACTTCGTGGCCAGGGATGCGGGGATAGCTCACCAGCGGGTTGAGACCGCGGTAGGTCGACAAATCCGAGCCACAATAGACGACGCGCTCGACGCGGAGTTGTACTTCGCCTGCGCCAGGGGCGCTCGGTTCGGGAACCTCGGCAATGTGGGATTTACCCGCTTCGGTAATCAGTAAGGCTTTCATGATCGTCTACAGGTAGGGGTAGTCGGCGCGGAGCAGACCTTCGTCCTTCATCGCCGCCCAAAACTCCGCTGGGACGGGCGTTTCCACCAACGCGACGTTGTCCGCCACGCGGCTGGCCCGGCTGGTGTTCAAAGCCAAAGCCGCCACTCCAGGTGGGCTTAAGGCAAACTGGCAGCAGGCCAGCGCTGGCTTGAGGGCAAACTTGTCGCACAGGGCATTGAATTTGTCGCGCCAGGCAAAGAGCTCGCCGTCGCGCTCCGGTGTCACCTCGCGGTAATCGAAGTACTTCCCGCCGGTCAGGAAGCCGGCGTGGAAGACCGCCGAGTTGATCAAGACGCTCCCCGCCTCGTGGAGACTCTTCATTAAAGCCAGGACGTCATCCGGATGCGAATACACGGTGCAACTGTTGGCAAACATCACCCAATCAAACGCGATACCATCTTCGTGCAGGCGTTTGATGACCCGCCAGTCCTTTGACCCGATCCCGACGCCTAAAACACGCCCCTCGTCCTTCAACTTGCGCAGCGCGTTGTAAGCATCTTTGATCTCCCGATAACGCTTCACCTTTTCCTCGGGGTCAAAAGCGGAGTCCAAGTACTCGTCCGGGTCATGGACCGAAACCAACTGGGCGGAATAATCGCCTAGCAACTCGTTGCCTTGCTCGTAGCATTCCAGAATTCCTTTGGCACTGATGTTCTGCACCGCGTCGTGCTCAATATCCTTCCAGACGCCGGACTCGAAAGTAGGCTCAGCCCCCTTTAGCGGGACGCGCTTCCAGCCCAGCTTGTTGGAAATGAGAACGCGGGCGGGATCGACTTCCAGAGCCTTGAGTTGCTGGCCGATTTCTTCCAGCGCCAAGCCAGCGCCATACTTCCCCGCCGAATCGATAACAACCGGCGGCGTCACCGAATCGATCCAGGCCGCGACAATCTCGTTTTTGGCCGCATTGTCCAGCGCCTGATAGAGGTTGCCTAGAGCGCTACTGCCGAAAATAATTTTGGGAAGAGAGACTTTCATGATGAGTTGAGGGTAAAGATCAAAGTGTCTTAGGCCCGCCCCATTGTCGAGGGATTCTCCCCAAAACTTGAGGATTACCGTTCCCGGAGACGAATGAGGCCGACCAGGAGACGAATCCGGACACCTCCTTTCTCCTTGCGCCCGGGAAGAACTTAGGCAAATGGTTAGCTATGGGGGTTGCGGCAGACGACTCTGGGCACCCCTGATGCCAACGTGCTGACTTAGCTGGGTTGATGACGAAAGCACCGCCAACTCCTGTACGCTCTACCACCGAAGCCAACCAGTGGTATCGCGATGCCGTCATCTACCAAGTCCACGTCAAAACTTTCTGCGACGGCAACGAGGACGGGATTGGAGATTTCGCTGGCCTGCTGAGCAAGCTGGACTACCTGCAGAACCTGGGCGTCACCGCCATCTGGCTCCTGCCGTTCTACCCCTCTCCACTCAAGGACGACGGCTACGACATCGCCGCCTACACCAAGGTCCATCCGCAGTACGGGACGTTGGGTGACTTCAAACGCTTTCTCCGCGAGGCGCATAAGCGCGACCTGCGCGTCATCACGGAACTGGTCATCAACCACACGAGTGATCAGCACGAGTGGTTCCAGAAAAGTCGCCACGCTAAACCCGGCAGCAAGTGGCGCGATTTCTACGTCTGGAGCGACACGGTCAACAAGTACCGGGACGCTCGCATCATCTTCCAGGATTTCGAGACCAGCAACTGGACCTGGGACCCCGTTGCCAAAGCCTACTTCTGGCACCGTTTCTATTCCCATCAGCCTGACCTCAACTTCGACAACCCCGAAGTCATGGTCCGGATCAAAAAGATCATGGATTTCTGGCTGTCCATGGGGGTCGACGGTCTGCGCCTGGATGCCATCCCGTACCTGATTGAGCGCGACGGCACCAACTGCGAAAACCTACCCGAGACGCACGCTATTCTCCGCGAGCTGCGCACCCATGTGGATGAGAATTACCAGGACCGCATGCTCCTGGCTGAGGCTAACCAATGGCCGGAGGACGCGGTGGCCTACTTCGGCTTGGCGGACGAATGCCACATGGCGTTCCACTTCCCGCTCATGCCGCGGATGTTCATGGCCCTGCACATGGAAGACCGCTATCCGATCGTCGACATCCTCGAACAAACGCCGGAAATCCCGCTGGGCTGCCAGTGGGCCTCCTTCCTTCGGAACCACGACGAATTGACCCTCGAAATGGTGACGGACGAGGAGCGCGACTACATGTATCAAGTCTATGCCAAAGACGAACAGGCGCGGATCAACCTGGGCATCCGCCGTCGCCTCTCGCCCCTGCTGGGCAACAACCGGCGTAAGATCGAGCTGATCAACGTCCTGCTCTTTTCCCTCCCCGGCACACCCGTGGTCTACTACGGCGACGAAATCGGAATGGGCGATAATATCTACCTGGGCGACCGCAACGGAGTCCGCACCCCCATGCAGTGGAGCCAGGACAAGAACGCCGGTTTCTCCCGCGCCAACCCGCAAAAACTGCTCCTGCCCATCATCATCGACCCGGAGTATCACTACGAGCGGATCAACGTCGAGCTGGAAGAAAACAACCTGAGTTCTCTGCTCTGGTGGATGCGGCGCGTCATTGCCATGCGCAAACGCTTCCCCGCCTTTAGCCGGGGCGATATCACCTTCATCCACAGCGAGAACGCCAAGGTGCTGACCTTTGTCCGCGAATATCAGGGAGAGGCCATCCTGGTGGTGATTAAC
>CAWUJC010000438.1:0-3280 GCA_963922355.1 uncultured bacterium
AGACGTGTGCTCTTCCGATCTACAGCGCGGCCCCCGCCAACACGAGCGAGGCAGGTAGGACAAGCCGGGGCCAAATCTTCATCACGCCATCTTAGACGTAAAGAGGGGCGTTGCGCCATCAACAAGTCGGGCTATGGTTCGGATTGTTCGAGATGCTACGTTTCGCCTTTTTACCCCTCGCGCCCCCGCCCGACGGTCCCTCCCCGTACGATGGCTATTTCCTGTTGGCCTTTGCCGTCATCGTGGGCGTCGTCGTCTGGTGGTTCTGGCGTCGGCACCTGGCCCGGAGAGAAGTCTTCCGCCAGTTTGCCCGGCAGCGCGGCTGGGATTACCGCGACAAGGGCGACGACGTCACGGCCGAGCCTTACGCCCGCCTGCCGCTTTTCTTTAAAGCCAGTCAGAACAAGCTGACGCCGCTCATCCTCAAGCAGGACGGATCTCGCCTCCAGATGGGCGACTACGCCTTTGTCTCCGGCGCGGGGATGCTCGGCCAGTTGCCGACTGTCGTCACGGGTGGACGCTGGCACCAGACCGTTGCCCTCGCCCAATCGCATCACCGGCGGCTCCCGCTCTTTGTCGTTGCCCCGCGCAAGCGCGGCGTCCTCGGACCGTACGCCGGCCAGAACCTCCAACGGATGAAATTCCCGGAGCAACCCGGGGGCGACATCTTTGAGAAGAAGGCGGTTCTCCTAACCCGGAAGCCTGAGTTGGTGCGCGAACTCTTGGCGGGCGACAAGTTAGCCGACTTTGTCGAAACGATCGTGACGCCGCTGTTGGCTAGCCGCTTGGCGCTGGAAGTCGGCGGCTCGTGGATCGCGGTCTACGAGTCGGACGGGCTCGCCCGCGCCGACGAACTCCCCTGGTTGGTCGAGTTCGCCGAAAAAACCGCCGCCTACTTTGTGCCGGAGCCAGGCTGAGCCTGGACCCCTTATCCCCACCTGCAAGTTGGCTTGAGCTCGATCTCTGGTTTTCTTCCTTCACTTGTAAAAGGATTGTCAGTTTGGCCTTGGGTTTGAAGACCGAAGCGGCGCGGTGGCGTCGCAGACTTGGCCGGGAAAGGCGGCGGTGTTGGTGCCGCTTTTCGTCGAGAACGCAGTGAACTGCTTATTTTCCTGATCGGGGTGGCCGCTCTTTCGGGGAGGAAAAGAGAAAGGGAAGACCATGCAAACGGTGGAAACCGTCGTTGAAGAATCGGACGTACAACCACAACCCAGCGCGGAGGAAAAACGCTTCCGCGTGCGCGAGGCGATTGATCTGGAAAAAGTGAAGGGACGCAGCTACGGCGCGCTCTTGCTTTATTATCGCGAGGCTGTGTTTGATAAAATCCACCGGGCTGAAGACTTGGGCGGGATGATTCGGCATTACCTGTTTTATTCGCTGCTCTTCGGCGCGATTTTTGGTGCGACGCTCGGCTTCCATACCCTGCACTGGCAGATTCTTTCCGGCGCGTTCAAGATTCCGTTTTTACTTTGGGGCACCTTGTTGGTCTGCCTCCCCGCGCTCTTTACGTTCAATGTCTTGCTGGGGTCGAAGCTCTCGATCGCGCAGACCACGGCGGTCTTGGCGATGTCGACGTATCTGCTCACGGCGATTCTCGTTTCACTCTCACCCATCGCATTGTTCTTCATCATCTCCACGCCGAGCAAGGAGTTCATCATCCTGCTCACCGTCGCTTGCTGTGCGTTGGGCGGTTGCTTCGGAGTCTCGCTCCTCTGGAACGCGATGGGCTACCTTACCCTCCGCGCGGGCTACGCGTATGATTCGATGATCATCAAGGTCTGGACACTGATCTACGTCTTTGTCGGCACCCAGGCAGCTTGGTTGCTTCGGCCCTTCGTCGGGGACCCGGAGCACTTCTTCTTGCTGCGCAAACTCGGCGGCAATTTTTACACCGGCCTCTGGCACATCATCGTGAACATGGCCAAATAAGCGTTAGCCTCGCCGACGCAACGCGATCAGACTCAGACCAGCGGCGAGGAGAGCGGCGCTGGTCGGTTCGGGGACGATGGTCACGTTCAGGGTGTCGACGGTGACGCCTGTACTGCCGCCGAGCACCCAGTTGCCGCGGACAAAAGGATTGGGCGAAAACGGCGCGTATTCGGTGGCGGTGATGCCGTCCGTGACGATGGACCCGGTGGCGGTGGCGGAGATGACTTGGTCCAGTTCAACGCCAATCACGTTGCGTTCTGCATCCAGGTAGATGTTGTAAAAGGTGGGCTCTTGAATGATGCCCGTATCGACCGTCGCCGTCACATGACCGAAGCGCTGCACGTTAACCGTCAAGACGCCGCTCGTTGCGCCCCAGCCTAGCGGGCCGGTCGAAGCGGAGTAGGAACTGCCGCCGTTCCAGCGGATGGTGTCGTCACGAAAGTCGATATCAAGGAAGACCTGGGCCGAAGCGGACAACGGCAGGCTAAGGACAACGGCCAGGAGAAAAGAGCGGAGAGAGAACATGGCACTAAGGTACTCTCTTCAGCGTTGATCACAAGCTGGAAGCGAGTGCGTAACGTTGTACTAACGACCGCCGCTGGGACGTCGGCGGCTACCGGGTGCAAGGTTCGCCAACATGATTTGGTACATTCCGTAAATTCCGTTTCAAACCTCGGCGGTCTAGAGACAGACCGCCCTACCCTCGCTTCGTGGAAGTATACGCTACTGCGCGGCGGCAACAAAACTGGATCCAACGTCACGTTGGCCGCCCTTCGCGTTCGGCCGATAACCTGCCTTCTAACTTTGCGAACTTGACGGCCTTTGCGCGAAAATAAAATTCGGAAGCGGCTTGCCTACACCAACTCGAACCCACTCCGTGCGAAGGTTGGGGCGGAGTCGCCGAGCATCTTCTGGAGGAAACGGCCGGTGTGGGAGCGCGGCTCAGCGGCCACTTGCTCGGGCGTGCCTTTGGCGATGATTTCGCCGCCGGCGTCGCCGCCTTCCGGGCCCATGTCGATGACCCAGTCGGCGCATTTAATCACGTCGAGTTGGTGTTCAATCACGATCAACGTGTTGCCCGCGTTGCGCAGTTTGTAGAGCACTTTGACGAGTTGGTCGATGTCACCGAAGTGCAGGCCGGTGGTCGGTTCGTCGAGAATGTAGACCGTCCGTCCGGTTGATTTCTTGGCCAGCTCGGTGGCGAGTTTGACGCGTTGGGCCTCGCCGCCGGAGAGGTTGTTCGCCGTCTGGCCGAGGTGGAGGTAGCCGAGGCCAACTTGGGCGAGCGCCTCCAGCTTGTCGTGCACGGAGGAGACATTGCGGAAGAAGGTCAGCCCCTCGTCCACGGTCA
>CAWUJC010000439.1:0-3278 GCA_963922355.1 uncultured bacterium
GCACGCGCTTCGTCCTCGAACTCCCGCTGGCCCACGGCGAGTCGGACTACGAACTGTGGAAGCAGGCGGAGAAGCAAACGCAGTCCATCCCGAAGATCGACATGCACGAAGAGCCGCCCGCCCAGTCGCGCGTGCTGGTGGTGGATGACGAGCCGCTCATCCTCGAAACACTGGAAGCCTTCCTCCGCCACTCCGGCATGGAGCCCATCCTGGCTCGCGACGGCGAAGAGGCGATCGGCCACGTCCGCGATTCCCAATTCGACGCCGTGCTCAGCGACATCCGCATGCCGAACATGGACGGGCTGCAATTTTTCGATGCGGCCGTCGCTCACGACGAACGCTACCGCGAGCGCTTCGTCTTTATGTCCGGCGACTTGGTCCGCGAATCCACGCGCGACTTCGTGAGCCAAAGCGGCTGCCCCTGTCTGGAGAAGCCGTTCAACATGCAGCAGGTTCTCGACCTCCTGCAGACCAAGATCATCGGCTGGGACGATTAGGCGAGGCGCGAAATTTGCCCAATAGGTGGCAAGGCAGTCGCGCTCCTTCGTCTTATCTTCTCATCATGAAATACGCCACCCTCCTCTACGGGCTACTCCTGGCGGCATGTTCGTCGGCAGTGGCATCCACCCTCCTTGTCGGTAACAAGTACGACGGCACGGTCAGCTTTATTGATCTCAAGTCGGGGCAGGAAGTACTCCGTCCTGAGGCCGAAGGCTCGCCCCACGAGATAACGCTCTCGCCCGACGGCAAGCAAGCCATCGTGGTGTCATATCTCGAAGAGGGTTACATCGGCGAAGAGTTGAACGTGTTTGACGTGGCCACCGCCAAGTTGCTCAAGACGATCAAGATCAGTCCCCATCAAGCGCCGCACGGCATCGCCTGGATTGGCGATGGCAGCAGCATTGTGGTGACGACCGAAGAAACCCGCGACGTGATCAAGGTGGACATCCCCACTGGTACCGTGACCGGCGTGGCCAAGACCGATCAGATTGGCTCGCACTTGCTGGCGCTTTCGCCCGATCACACCCGGGCCTACGTGACCAGCCGCGGTTCCAACACCTTTAGCGTGATCGAGCTGGAGGGCATGAAGCTGCTGAAGACCCTGCCCGCGGGCGAGGGGCCGGAAGCGGTGAACGCCAGCCCGGACGGTCAGGAGATTTGGATCGGGAACAACCAGTCCAAGGATATCTACATCTTTGACGCCAAAACGTTGGAGCAGAAGGACAAGATCGACACCGGCTTCCTGCCCATTCGCGTGCTCTTCACGCCGGATGGTCAGCAAGTGGCCGTGGCGGATCTGAACGGCCATCGGCTTGTGATCTACGATGCGGCAACGCGACAGGCGATCACGGAAATCGATCTGAAGGCGGCTCCGGCCGAAGCGCGCGAGCCGGCTTCGCTCCTCTTCTCGGCGGATGGTAGCAAGCTCTACGTGGGCTCGCAGAAAGATGCCAAGGTGGTGGAGATCGACGCCCAGACCTGGAAGCCGATCCGGACCTTCGCCGCGGCAGCCGGTTCCGATGGCTTGGCCATCAGCCCAATCAGCATGACCAAGTAGCCATCAACTCAACACAAACACCCACGGAGGGAGTGATCCCCAGTGGGTGTTTTGTCGTTGTGAAACAGGAACGCGAAGCGGTTACATTGACCCAAAGAGGTCCATTTCTTCGGCGACGAACTTCTGCTTCTTGCGCGCCTTTTTCGGTTTAGCGGGGGAGGACGCCGCAACCGTCAGCTTTTCCTTCTTGCCTGTTTTCGGAGTCTCCGCAGCAGGAGTTGCTGTTTCTGTCTTTGGGGCGATGGGCTCCGCTTTTTTCTTCCGCTCCAACTTGCGTTTGGGCTTGGCTTCGGTGGGCGGAGGAAGGGGCTGATCTCCTTTTCGCGCCAGCCGCGGCTTGCCCGAGGCATCGAGTTCGCCTTCTTCCAATTGGCGGAGAATTTCTTTGGCCCGGTCGAGCACGGTGGGCGGCAGGCCAGCCAGCCGCGCGACCTGGATGCCGTAGCTCTTATCCGCGCCGCCTTCGACAATTTTGCGGAGAAAGACGACCTTCTCGCCCCACTCGCGCACGGCCACATTGTAGTTTTTCACCGCCGGGAGGGTGACGGCGAGTTCAGTCAGCTCGTGATAGTGGGTGGCGAAGAGCGCCTTGGCGCCGATCTCGGTGTGCAGGTGCTCGGCGACGGACCAAGCGATGCTCAGGCCGTCAAAGGTGCTCGTCCCACGCCCGATCTCATCGAGGATCACCAGGCTACGCGAACTGGCGTGATTGAGGATGTTCGCCGTCTCGTTCATCTCAACCATGAAGGTGCTCTGCCCGCGACTCAGGTCATCGCTGGCACCCACCCGAGTGAAGATGCGGTCGAGCAAGCCGATCCGCGCGGCTCGCGCCGGAACGAAGCAACCGCAATGCGCGAGGAGGGCAATCAGCGCGACTTGCCGGATGTAGGTACTCTTACCTGCCATGTTCGGGCCGGTCAGGATGATCAGCCGTTGCGTCTCGGTCTCCAGCTTGGCGTCGTTCGGGACGAAGCGCTCTTGGTCGTGTAGCTGTTCCAGCACCGGGTGGCGGCCGTCGGTGATTTCCAAGACGCCGCTTTCGTCCACCACCGGGCAGGTGTAGTCGCGCTCTTGGGCGAGGGCGGCCCAGCCGGCCAGGACGTCGAGCAGACTCAGCGCTCGGGCCGTCGTTTGGATCGCATCAATGTGGGCAACGGCTTGGTGGCGCAGTTCGAGGAAGAGCTCGTACTCGAGTTGCTTGGCCCGTTCCTCCGCGCCGAGAATCTTACCCTCCATCTCCTTCAGTTCGGGCGTGATGAAACGCTCGGCGTTGGCCATGGTTTGCTTGCGCGTGTAGTCGTCCGGCACCGCGTCGAGGTTCGACTTGCTGATCTCGATGAAGTAGCCGAAGACCTGATTGAAGCGGACCTTTAGACTCTTGATCCCGGTGCGTTCCTGTTCGCGGAGCTGAAGTTGCGCCAGCCATTCCTTGCCGCGTTGCGAGGCGTCGAGCAACTCGTCTAGATCGTCGCGGTAGCCGTTGCGGAACATGCCGCCGTCTTTGAGCGCGACCGGCGGCACGGCCTCAGGCTCTGGCGGCGGCGCCGCGATCAGGTTCACACCCATCCCGATGAACAACGTGTCCGGCACCGTGCCGCTTTCGAGCAGGATGCCCGCGATCTTGCCGCCTGTGAGGAGCACATCATTGGGCCATTTCAACCCGATCTGATGGTCCAGCGCCCCCGCCTCCATAAAGGCTTGGCGCAGCGCAAGAGCGGCC
>CAWUJC010000440.1:0-3275 GCA_963922355.1 uncultured bacterium
CGTGTAGATCGTCACCTCTTCGTTCCGTGCCGCTTTGGCGTAGCGTCTCGCTTTCCAGTCACCCGTCCCCGTCATAAGGCTGGAGCTATCCCAATTCGTAATCGCCTCCCAACGCGCGTCTTTCTGGTCGAAGAAATACATCGGACGGCTGTTGAAGGACATGCTGTTCATGTGGAGGTGGCGGACTCCATTTTCGTAGACATAACACCAACCGGCGGTGGTATTGTCTTCCGATCCCAGCGTGGCGACGGGCGGAATGATGGGATTGGTGGCCGCATCGTAGGGGAAACCATTGGTCATGTAGTAAATCTGATCAAGAACGCCCGCGCTGCTGTTGGTCGGGCGATGGCCATCGTACGTCCACGGGCGCCAGACGGGGTAGTTGTGAGTGCCGGAAGCAGCCACTTCTGGGTCCGGGCTGTATTGCACGCTCATTACCGTGTCAAACGTGCTGAGGAGCCAAGCAGGGGCTTGGTTCTGCCAGTCGCTGGCATTGATCAGCTGACCATCCTTGCTAAAGAAGGTATTGCCCGCGAACACAGGCGTGGTGGCAACGAAATTGGTCGAGGCCCGAGGGATACCCTGATAGTTGTTCCCTCCCGTCTGGGAAATGTAATTGTTGTGGGACCAAACGAACATCCCACCTGGGTAAAACAGACCCGCCGGTGGCGGCGGTTGCGTGTAGACTGGTACATCATCAAAGCGTGCATCCTCCGGCTTGAAGAGCACATAGTCCCAGAGCAAGTTGGCGCGATTGCGCAGCATCCAGTTACGGTAGAGCGACGTGCTGTTCGGTTTCGCGCTGATATCACTCGGCACGAAGTAGGTGCTGGCTACATCGGGGCGAACCATGGAAGAAGGATCTTCCCCTTCGGGATGAGACGGCCAGTAGCTCTTGCTGTCGCTAAAGTTATCGTTGCGGTCGCCGTTGCTTCTCAGCGTCATGTAGCCGCTACTGACCGCATCAATCACATAGCCGGGCAGCACCAAGTCAATATACTCACCCGGGCCAAGTGGAATGTTGACGGCCGAATTGGTGTAATAGCTGAAATAGTTTTGGATGAAGGTGTCGTTGTTGGGATCGTCTGGGTCAGGGGTCGAGGCATTGACCGCCTTGCGGTGAATGGCCACGCTGCCCGGCGGGAGCCAGACGTTGACGGTGCCACGGACCTTGCCCACATCGTGTGTTAGATTCGTGGCTCCATCTCCCGTCCACTCCCCAACTTTGCGCTGATCACCGATCACGAGGGGCGTGAGGATGCGCGGTGTGGCCACGTCATTTTTGCTGCCCACCATGCGGGACGTGTCGGTAAAGCTACTGAGGTTGGGCAAGTAGTAGAAATAATTGAATCCGATGTTGGCTTCATTGCCACCCTCTAGGTAATTGATGTAGGCCGCCGCTTCCTTTCTTTCCTTATCGGTCGTGGGATCATCATGGTCGGCATAATTGACCCATGGATAGTTGGTGGCCTGCTCGTAACCAAAGTAAGAAATGTTCGTCTCCTCCACCGTATGCGACATGATGATGCGGTTCGTGTACGTCGGCGCTGAATAAAGAGACCGAACCGAGTTAAACGCACCGTCCGTCATAAAAACGATATACTTGTCGTACTGATCATTGTTGTAAGCCGGATGGAGACGCATTTTTTCCAGCGCCATCCGCATCCCTTCATCCGCGGCGGTCACCCCAGAAAATTTCATGCCTTCCGGGTTCTCGAGGACTTGCTTACCGTTCTTGTTGTCCCCATCGGCTTTGTACATCAGGTTGCTGCCATCCTCGACAAAGTTGGTCGTGTGCGGCATCTCATAGCGGGCAAAAGAAGAGTAGGAAACGATCGCGATCTCATCGGTCGTTTGGTCGAAACTATTCACGCCACTACCATCCCCCATGAAGTTGAGTACGGCGCTGGGAAGAACTTTGGACCCTGACGTTAACATCGAGCCGGAGCGATCCAGGACCAGGGTAATCAGGCGCGGGCGACGTTCTGCCGTCGAGGTGGCGATCAAATCCAAATCGGTCACCGCTCCGATACCGGTAAACCTCATGAAATACGTTTGGTAAGGTGCACTGGCCCGAGCTTTAGCTTCCGTCACATTACCCTCTTGCGCCCGGGTGATCGTATTGGTAATCGCGTGGGTGATATTTCCGTCGTCATCCGTACCATTGTAGGCGTAATGGAATTCGGTTTCGCCCTTCGGGGTTGTCGATGTCGTCAGGACCGCATCTTCAGAAATGTCGGCCAAGTCCACGTAGTTGGCGACCGCAATATTGCGCATGATATCGGCCACCTCATCCAATGGCCGATAGAAATTCTGCACCCCGGTAATCACCGAGGCATCCGTCGCGCGCTGCAGCCTGACCTTCGAGAGGTAGTAGAGGCCTGAATCCAAACCTAATCCGCAAAGAAGAAAGACGGTTCCAAACGCAACGAGGAAGAAAACGAAAGTTTGGCCGTTCCGGCGGCGAGGTCGTGGAAAGTTCATGGTTACAGGAGTTGCATATTTCAAGCCAAGATCATCAATAAAAGGCCGCGTCGTAGAGGCGAGGCGGCGTCACGAGGCCGATGAGTGTCCCAATCGGCGTCACAAATTCGTTCGTGTAGAAAACTTCCGCACAGATCATCAACTGCCCAGGGGCTAAGTTCTCTACCTTGAAAGGCAAATCGCGGAGCGTGTTCTGATCCCAGTCCGTGCCGCTGATCAATATCCGGCTTTTGTTCTTTAAAGCATCTCCCCCGCCATAGAGCTGCCCCGTGGACATACAGTTATTCGTCAAGGGCGGTGGAATCGTCACAAAGATCGTGCTGACCGACGTGTCATATTCCACCTGAGTGACGATGACCCCGCCGCTTGACGACGTCATGTCGAGTCGCGGCCGGGAGGAATCAACCGCCGCCTGCAAACCACGCGGTACCGGGTCCGTCGTTTGACGCGAGGCGGTGTTGGCCGCCTCGCGGGCGGCGCTGGCCAAGATGTTGGAATTGCCGATCATCCAGCCGTAGTCAAAGACCCCACACATGAGCGTGAGGAAAATGGGCAAGACCATGGCAAACTCAACCAGAGCCTGGCTGCGGCTTTCACTCCGATCTCGCACAGAGACAAATGGCTTTGTTTTCATCATGGCAAGGAGGAGGGTTCCGTGGCGTACATATCAGTAAATTGGTTAAAGTTTCTTCCGGGCTCGTTGCGGAAGATACCTTGCACCGTCACGATGTATTCCCCGTCTTCTTCCAAGAGAGAGGCGACCGGCGTCACCAAAGACAACGGCCAAGAAA
>CAWUJC010000441.1:0-3274 GCA_963922355.1 uncultured bacterium
TGGTGGCGCCCCCGCCGGTTCAGGAGGTCACGGGGCGCTTTGAGCAGGAGTTCCAGCAAGGCAAGGCCGAGACTGCTCGCCTGGCAGAGTTGTACCGAACCGTGGCCCACGAGCACGGCGCGCATTTCTTTGCGGCGGGGCCGGTCACGGGCTACGGGAAGGACGACGGGCTCCACTTTGATGCCGCCGGGCACGAGGCGCTCGGTCTGGCGCTCGCACCGGTGGTGCGCAAGATCCTTCGCCAGCGGGATTAAGTGGCGAGACGCCTTATTTTCCGCCGCTGCAGTTGAAGACGGGGCTTTAGTTGGCTGACGCGTCTCCTCGGCGGGCTAGGGACAGCCGCCCTACCTGCGCTTCGCAACACCGAAAGCTTCCTCCACCACACTTGCGCGGGTGGGGAATCGCGCTAGGGTGGGCGTTCTGACGTATGCCCCAAATCAAGAACATCATCCTCGACTGGTCCGGCACTTTTGTGGACGACCTCGGCCCGGTCGTCACCGCGACTAACCACATCCTGAAGCAGTTCGGCAAGCCGGAGATGAGCGTGGAGGAGTTCCGGGCCAGCTTTCGTCTGCCGTTCGTGGAGTGGTACCAAGAGGTCTTGCCGGAGGTGAGTCTGAAGCAGATCGAAGAGTTTTATCAGACCGCTTTTACCGACCTGGAGAACGAGGTGGAGTTGCTCCCCGGGGCGCGCGAGTTTCTCGACTTTTGCGCGGCGCGCGAGGTGCCGCTCTTTCTCCTTAGCTCGATCAGCCAGCGCCATTACGACGAGCAAAGCGTGCGCTTGGACGTGAAGAAGTACTTTCGCCAAGCCTACGCGCAGACGATGGACAAGCGCCACACCATCCAGGAACTGCTCGCGGAGCACGACCTTAACGCCGACGAAACGCTCTTTGTCGGCGACATGGTGCACGACATCGAAAGCGGCCACCACGGCGGGGTCATTACCTGCGCGGTGCTGACCGGTTATGACGATGTGAACAAGCTCAAGAGTGCGAATCCGGAGTTACTTTTCCCGGGGATCTCTGGTCTGCAGGGCTTTTTGGAGAAGCACAAGTTTCAGCTCGGCGGGGGCGAACCGGTGGTGGCGACCGTCGGCGCGCTCATCTACGGGCCGGATGACAAGATGCTGATGGTCCGCACCCACAAGTGGAGCCACAAGTGGGGCATCCCGGGCGGCAAGATCAAGTTCAACGAAGCCAGCGAAGATGCTTTGCGACGCGAGATCGACGAAGAAACTGGCCTCGCGATCACCGATATTCGCTTTGAAGTGGTGCAGGATTGTCTTTTACCGGAAGAATTTTACCGACGCGCCCACTTCCTTTTGCTAAATTACACGGCTCGCTCGGCGTCTCACGACGTGCAACTGAACGAAGAAGCGGAAGAGTTCCGCTGGTGCACGATGGACGAGGCGCTTGCCCTGGACCTGAATGGTCCCACCCGAACCCTGCTCGAACATGTCCGACACGATTAAAATTTGCGGCCTGGAAACGCACACCCACATTGGGGTGACGGAGAAGGAACGCTCGCGCCAGCAACGGCTGCGCCTCAACATTGAACTCAAGGTGGATTCGATTAAATCCGCTGCGCTGACCGATGAAGTCTCCACCACGGTGGATTACGCGGTGGTGGCGGAGAAGGTGAAGGCGATTACGACCGAGCGACCGCGCAAGCTGCTGGAAACGCTGGCTGAAGATATTGCGGCCCATTTGCTCAGCCATTTTCCGATCAAATCTGTCCATGTTGATATCCAGAAGTTTATCCTTCCTGAGACAGAGTATGTCGGGATCAGCATCACTCGGAAGAAACCAAAGAACCCCACGCAGTGGTCTTAGGCGTGGTTTTTTGTTACAATTAGGTGACAGAACCGCCCAAGAGCGGATTGATTTGAATCCTGCGTGTAGTTAAGGCGTCGAAAGAGTTCGAATTGTCTAGTATTCCCCGGCGCTTCATTGTTCGTGCGGAATAAATTATGCTCTACTAAACGGTAAATCTGTCCTAGATTAAAACGATCTCCCAGACCGGAAAAAGATATGCCCACCCTCCAAGTTTTCCCCCATTCCACGACGGTCTCGTTGGCCAAGCATCAGATTGACCCGCGCAACAACTGGCTGGCGCACCTAGCGCCGTTTAACACCGGCATTTTCTACTTTGGCGAGGTCCATCCGGCGATGGAAGACAACGTGTTTGTTCGGAAAGCGCTGATGACCACGTCTCATGTCTTCCGGCACTTCCTCCGCCCGCGCGGCTTGGAGCTGGAAGTGATCAACGAGGTCGTCTATCTCCGCGGCAATGTGCCGGCCGATGTGGTCGTCATCATGGCCGAGCAGTTGGCCAAGCAGATCGACGGCGTCGACAACATCTGCAACGAAACCAACAAAGTGCAGGACGCCGCCTACGCCGCTCGTCGCGTTAAGACCGCCATTCACGCGGAATCTGATCAAGAGCTAAGCCATCGCTTGCAAATCCTGGTTTCTTCCGACAGCACGTTGGCTCCGCTGGGCTTGCAGGTGGAAGTGAGCGACGACAAAGCAACGATCTCCGGTACTGTCCCGAGTGAGGCGCACTCCGATTGGCTTCAGCGCTTGTGCCAAGACTTGGAAGGCGCGCACCGCGTTGATCTTCGGTTGAAGGAAGATGAGTCCTTAGCATCTGCCTGTTGCACCTCGCCGCTGGATAACGACTCGGTCGAAACCCTCTTTCACACCCGCCTCAAGTTGCTGAAGTGCACGAAGCGTTTGCGGGTGGAAACGTCGGCTCGCCATCGCCGCCTGCTCCTGCGCGGCATCCTGCCCGATGCCGCCGCAAAGGAACTGGTTGAGTCGATCGCCGCAAGCACCTGCGGCGTCCGCGAGGTGACCTCGGAACTGGTGGTCGCAGGCGTTTAGGCGCGACTGAACAAAACACGATTTAGCTTAGCGCTGCCACTTTTTGGCAAGTTTTCCGAGCAGGAAACTCTTCACGATACTCATAGGTTGGACCTTCGTGTAGTTGTAGTTGGCAAAAAACTGACGGTACTGAGAGAAGTGGTTTCCTTTAAGGGTTCTTTGATCTGCGATTGCTTTGGCTCTCATGATGACTTTATCCGCTTCCCGGCGATAGTGCACGTATTGTGGCCTGGTAAGAGCTTGCTGAGTGTCACTCATTTTAGAGAAATTCACGATTTGGCTGTGATTCAACTCCCGTACCCAAAGGTGGTTGCCGTGGTTAAATTCATCGATAAATTTTTCGCTGTATTTGCCCCGCACACTGCCAAAATCCTGGTTACCCAGAG